>NZ_NEWI01000052.1:0-19836 GCF_002135005.1 Halorubrum sp. SD612
CGCCTTGGGGACGGTTCGCTCGAAAGCGTCATCGCTTCGAGCGAACCTCGAACACTCGCTGAAAGAAGCCGTTTACAACCTTCTCTCGTGGGTTCGAGACAACGATGATCGTAGCGTCGACGACCTGATGGAAGAGATTGATCACCTCTTCGTTCACTCAACAGCCGACACTAACGTTCAAAGCTGAGTCGATAGGAGAGCGGAGCGAGCCTATCGGTGTTCGACGAAGCGTAAGCCGAAGTCGAACTCGATAGGAGAGCGGAGCGAGCCTATCGGTGTTCGACGAAGCGTAGCTTCGTCGGGCGAGCGAATCTCCGATTCCCGTCGTCCGATCCGGCGTAAGCCGGGGCGAGCCAGCAGCGCGAAGCGCTGCGCTGTTTGACGAGGCGTAAGCCGAAATCAAACGAGGAAATAGCTGCGTTTTCGAAGGTCGCTCTCTCGAGGGCGTGAGCGACCGCGTCAGGCGTCCGCGACGATCCGGTCGAGGGGGACCGGCTCCAGCCCGCGACGGTCGAGTTCCGTCTCGATCTCTTGTACCCGGGGATCGATCACGTCGGGCTCGTGGCTGTCGGTCCCGACGCTCACGTCGACGCCGGCGTCGACGAGGCGGTCGAGGAAGGCGGGGGCCGGGTGGAACTCGCCGTAGCCGTCGAGCAGCCGCCCGGCGTTGATCTCCGGGACGGTCCGCGAGTCGCGGAACGCCTCGGCGACCGCGGCGTAGTGGTCCTCGGTCGCGAACCCGCGGAGGTGGGGGTTGCGCTCGACCAAGTCCGGGTGCGCGGCGATCGCGAACAGCTCCGACTCGACCAGGGCGACCAGCTTCTCGAAGTACCGGTCGACGAGTTCGCGGCGCTCCGCCTCGGGCTTGTCGGCGAAGTGCGAGCGCGTGTGGACGTTGACGCCGTCGAGGTCGTGGACGCTGCCGACGGCGTAATCGAAGTCCGCCTCGTCGAGGAACTCGGCGATCGCGTCCGCGTGTTCGGGGTCGTAGTCCATCTCCGCCGCGTCGAACACGTCGACGTCGACGTCGTCGCGGACCGACTCGATCGCGTCGCGGCGCCGCTCGTAGGTCAGGTCGAGGTTGAACCCGAACGCGCGCTTGTGCTCCCGCGCGTTCGGCGCCGGCGAGACGTTACAGTGGTCTGCGAGCCCGATCCCGTCGAGCCCGGCGTCCGCGGCGGCCTCGACCATCCACCGGAGGAACGCCCCGTCCGAGTAGTTCGTGTGGGCGTGGTAGTCGTACACGACGGCAGTTCGTCTCGGGCGGACTCGAATGTTCGGGTCGCGTGCGAACGGCTGGCGTGCGGAGGCCCGTCAAGCGCGCGTCGCCCGACCGACGGGAGCGAAGCCAGCAATATAATCCGGGAAACGAGTTGAAAGTTCATTTAGATAATTTTTTGATACTTATGTGTGTTACATCAACCCATGGGTGCTACTGACAAGATAACATGTCGCGTCGTCGACGGCGATTCCCGGCCGCTGGCGGGGCGGATAGTCATCGGCGAACGGGGGGACGGCGACCGCATCGGCCACTGGATGACCGGGGACGACGGGAACTTCGTCCTCGAAGCGGACGGCGGCGCCGACCTCGACAAGGTCTCGTTCACCGTGCGGAACCCCGCGCGGGGCGGGACCGAGGAGCCGGTCCGACGGCGGCGGCGACCGGACGGGAGCGAGGCGGCGCTCCACCTCTCGGTGAACGCGCGCAGCGTCGCCCTCCACGGCGGGAGCGACCACCGCGGGATGAACGAGGCCGCGTGTACGGCCGCGGGCCCGGTCCGGAACCACCGGTTCCACACGCAGTTCCCCGAGCTGGACCCGTACGACCGCGACGAGGAGTTACTCCGGACGCTCGGCGGCGCCGACGGCGAGGCGGGGGCGCCGATGATGGAGTCGCCCGACGACCCGGTCGGGGACGCCGAGACGCCGGCCGGCTACGGCATCTTCGGTCAGTTCGTCGACCACGACCTCACGTTCGACCCGACCTCCGACATCGACCGGCGCAACGACCCGGCCGCGCTGCGGAACTTCCGGACGCCGGCGCTCGACCTCGACTCGCTGTACCGGACGAACGCGGAGGCGGCGCCGTTCCTCTACGACCACGAGACGGACGAGCGAAAGCTTCTCACCGGCGACGCGGCCGCGCCGGACGCCGAGGACGGCGGCGGGCTCTCGGGGCTCCCGGGGACGGACCTCCAGCGGAACGAGCAGGGGATCGCGCTGATCGGCGACCCGCGGAACGACGAGAACGTCGTCGTCTCGCAGCTCGAGCTCGCCTTCGTGAACTTCCACAACCGCGTCGTCGACCACCTCCGCGGTCCCGGATCGTCGCTCGTCGAGGACGGCGAGTCCGTCCTCGAAGCCGCGCAGCGACTCGTCAGGTGGCACTACCAGTGGGTCGTGCGACGCGACTTCCTCCCCCGGATCTGCGACCGCTACGTCCTGGCCGACATCGAGGAGCGGGGCCGACAACACTTCGTGCCGCCGGGGCGCACGCCGGCGATCCCGGTCGAGTTCGGAGGCGCCGCGTACCGCTTCGGCCACAGCATGATCCGACACGCGTTCGACGTCAACGACGAGGTCGGCGAGGTGCCGCTGTTCCCGACCGGCCCCGGGGACGGGCGGAACCTCCGCGGCGGCCGACCGGTCCCGAGCGACCTCGTCGTCGACTGGTCGCAGCTGCTCGACACCGGCGACGGCGACTACCAGCCCTCGCGGAAGATCGAGCCCCTCCTCGCGCCGACGCTGTTCAACCTCCCGATCGCCGGGGACTCCTCGCTCGCCGTCCGGAACCTCCGGCGCGGGAAGGCGCTCGGCCTGGCCTCCGGACAGGACGTCGCCGCGCGGATGGGGTACGATCCGATCCGCAACGAGGCGTTCGGCGACGAATCGGCGATCATGGAGGCGCTGCGGGCGCACGGTCGCGGCGCAGACCCCGACTCGCCGCTCTGGTACTACGTGCTCGCCGAGGCGGACTACCAGCAGGACGGCGAGCGACTCGGCGCGGTCGGCAGTCGGATCGTCGCCGAGACGCTGATCGGGCTGATCGAGGCTGACGAGACCGCCTACCCCAGCGCCGCGCCCGACGGCTGGGAGCCGAGCCTCCCGCAGCCGACGGCGACCGACGGGTACACGCTGGCGGACATCACGGCGTTCGCGGCCGAGGCGAACCCCGACGGACTGGTGATCGAGGCCGTCGACGCGGGCCAGGGGAGCGGCGGCGATGCGGGAGCTAACGGTGACGCCGGCGACGTGACCGGCGACGCGCTCGACGAGTCGGTGACCCTGCGGAACGCCGCGGCGGGGCCGATCGACCTGACCGGGTACGTCATCGACCTCGACGGCCAGCGCGACGACCTCCCGGACGCGACGCTCGGGCCCGACGAGACCCTGACGGTTCACGTCGGCGCCGGCGCGGACACGGCGACCGACCACTACCTCGGCCGCGACGCGCCCGCGCTCGACGACGAGGGCGAGGTCGTCACCGTGTACGCCCCCGACGGCGAGCGCACGACGAGGCGGCGGTACGTCGGTTAGGCGGCCGTACGTCGGCTAACGGGCAGTACGTCGGCGAGGCGCCATCCCTCACCGCCGCTCGCCGACGAGCGCGTTCGCGGAGATGACGAGGAACGCGACCCCCGACATGCCGGCGATGACGGCGAACGACGCGCCCCAGCCGAACAGGTCCGCGACGAGCCCGACGCCGACCGAGCCGGCCGAGCCGATCACCGTGTAGACGGTCCGTATCAGGCCGAACCCGGCGCCTCGTTCCGCGTCGCCGAGGGCGTCCATGAATCGCGGGTCGATGGCGGAGAAGAAGCTCGACCCGAGCCCGGCGAGCAGCACGACGATCCCGAGCCCGCCGACCGTCGGCAGCGCCGGCAGCCCGACCGGGACCGGCAGCCGGACGAGGTCGGGGAGCGCCACCAGCCCTCCGAGGCCGAGCGCGCCGCTGAGGAGGGCCGCGGCGATGCTCGCGTCGCGGCCCAGCCGGTCGGAGAGCCGGCCGAGCCCGACCTGCGCGCCGGCGCGGACGACGAAGAACGCCGAGAAGACGCCGCCGGCGAACGCGGGCGAGTAGCCGCGAAGCTCCACGAGGAACGTCGGCAGGAAAGAGATGACGCCCTGCGCGACGTACGTGCCGAGCGTGGCGACGACGAGCGGGACGAGCACCTCACGGCGCCCGACCAGTTCGAGCAGCGGGCCGACCTGGAGCCGCTCCGCCATCGGCTGGTCGGGGCGCCGCGGCTCGGTCGGCCGGACCCGCCGCGCGAACAGGAGGAAGATGGGAACCCCGACGACCGCGGCCAGCGCGACCCCGGGCCGCCAGCCGTAGCGGACGCCGACCCACGTCGCGGCGACCGGCGCCACGAGCCCGGCGAGCGGGCCGCCGAGCGAGTGGATCCCGACCGCGGTGCCGAGGTCGTCGAACGTCCGCGAGAGCAGCGTGGTCGCCACCGCGTAGTGGAGCCCCGCCACGAGCCCGAGGAGCACCGCCGCCAGCACGAACGCGGGGAAGACCGGTACGACGGCGAGCGCGAGGCTCATCGCGGTCGTGCCGCCGACGGCGACGAGGATCACCCGACGCTCGCCGAACCGGTCTGCGAGGATCCCGCTCGGGAACTGCGAGAGGCCGTAGGCGAACCACATCCCCGAGAGCGCCACCCCGACCGCCGTGTTCGAGACACCGAAGTCGTCGATGATGAGGGGGACGACTGGACTGATCGCCAGCCGCGCGAAGTACGTCACGAAGAACGCCAGCATACACAGCGTCAACACCGTGTGGCGGTACCGCCAGTTCATCCGACAGTCACGGGCGACTCATCGGGGCGGTCGGCCGTCAACACTTTCGGTTCCAGCAGGCCGTGAGCCGGTCGGGCGAGGTCAGCCCACGGCCCCCGGGTCGACCCGGCTCCCGACCCACAGGAGCGTGAGGAGGAGCCCGGCCACGGACGCCGGCATGAACCACCGGAACGCGGCGAGCAGTCCCGCCGAGGCCTGAAGGCCGATCACCGCCAGGAACGCGGGGCCGCAGCAGGCGACGCCGGAGAGGATCCCCGGAAGGCCCGCGGCGGCCCCCGCGCCGGCGCCGATCCGACAGGCCGAGGGGCCGCGCCACGCAACGACCGAGACGGCGAGCGTGACGCCGACGAGCACCGCGAGCGCGAGCCCGAGGGCGGCGTTGACGGGAGCGAAGAGGTACTCGACCGGTCCCGCGGAGAGCAGCGCCACGGGCTCGTACTGGAACGGCGCGACGCGCCGGGTCGCGAGCGCGACCGGGTCGGCGGCGACGACGAGGTCGAACCGCGGCGTCCCGGCCGACTCGACCGCGCCGGCGCGCAGACCGAGGTGGCCGAGTCCGAGGTGGTAGGCAACGAGATAGGCGCCGGTGACGGCACCCGCGGTCGCCCGGCCGTCGCGCCGACCGAGGGCGGCGCGGACGGCGAACACCGTCCGGCGGACGAGTCCGGCGAGCCACGCGCGCGGCGACGCGGCCGGCGCGGCGGTCTCACTCTCCATAGCCCGCTCGCGTGTGCTCCCCGACGAACGCGGTGTCCGGGTAGAAGCCGTACCAGGCGAACCACATCGCGTCGAACGCGAGGAGCCGTTCGAGCGGCAGGTCCGCGGCCTCGAACCCGCCCTCACCGTCGACTCGGTACTCGTCGCCGTCCGGTTCGACCGCGACCTCGTCGGGGTTCCGGTAGACGTACCCCGTCGAAAGGGCAGGGTCGGCGACGGCGATGACGGCAGGGCCGCCCTCGCCGACGGTCCCGGTCAGCACTCGCTCCGAGAGCAGCGTGGTCTTGTCGAAGGCGACCGCGCCCGTCGCGGTCCGCGCCCCGATGACGACGGACTTCGCGTGGCCGTCCTCGGGGGACGCGAGCGGCGGGAACCTGGTCCCGTCCCGCACGTAGTACCCGCTCAGCGGCGCGTAGCTCCCGTACGGGTCGCTGTCGTAGCGGCGGACGTAGCCGGTCTCCTCGGTCATGAGGGAAGCGTCGGGATGTCGCGTCGCCCACTCGCCGGCGGTCGTCCACACGACGCGGAACTCGTCGAGGGTCTCGTCGGCCATCGACCCGTCGACCCCGGTGGCGAGCATCTGCGGCCACCAGCTGTCGGTGGCGCGGTCGTACATGATCAGGTTCGAGTTCACGAGCCGGCCCGACACGCCGAACGTCGTGTCGCCGCGACGGAACCCCTGTGCCGTCCCGGTGAGCGGGCAGTAGGTGATCGCGACCGACTCGCCGCCGACCTCGTCGTTGACGATCTCGTGGTGCGAGAGGATGCGACGTGGATACGCCTTCGCCTCGCCGCCGCGGACGACGCCGAACACCGGCTCGTTGCCAGCCATATCCGCCTCCGCGATCGGCCGAAACGCGGGGTCGTCGACGGAAGGGATCCCGTCCTTGCCGACGCCGCCGTCGAGCGACTCGGAGACGAGGGTGTCGGCCTCGTACGCGAGGTGATAGCCGGCGTCGACGGTCGGCGGGGGAGCTCCGGCACCCGTGTCCTCAGCGCCTCCGGTGACGGAGTCCGTCGCTCGGCCCCCGAGGCAGCCGGTGAGGGACGCCCCGCCGACCGCCGCGATCCCGGCCAGCGCCGCGCGACGGGTTCGGTACATGTCGTCGTCTCCGGCTTCGAGCGTATAAAATCCGCAGCGCGGGTGTAATTCACACGCACAGCCGATCTCCGGCGGCAGTCCGATGCCCGACGAGGCGGGGTCGCTACTCGTGACCGCTCGACGATCGCTCCCGCAACCGGTCGGCGATCGCCGCGCCGGCGGTCCGCGGGTCGGCCTCCCGCACCGTCACCGGATCGCCGACGGCGACGGACCCCGGTTCGACCACGTCACAGCAGAGGCCGCCGCGGTTCCGGAGCGCCGACGCCAGCCCGTCTTCGCCGGCGAGTTCCTCGACGCGTGCGCACGGGGGTCGGCGTCGGGTCGGCCGGAGGCGCGCGTCGCCGACCGCGACGGTCGCGCCGAGGAGCGAGTCCATCTCCGCGCCGAACCCCTCGACGACCACGTTGCGACGGTGACGGCCGTCGCGCACGTCGATGCCGGTCGCCTCACGGACCGCGGTCAGCGCCTCCCCGGCGACGAGCGTGACCGCGCAGCCGTCGAGTTGGAAGTGGCCGTCGCCGCGGCGGTAGCGGTCCCCCTCCACGCCGTCGGGACGGACCTCGACCGCCTCGCGACGGACCGGCGGGGCGCCGCCCTCGGGGGCCGTCACGAGCGCAGTGACCGCGCCGGGGCCCGCGTCCGCATCGTTCGATTCGGGTCGCCGATCGGCCGGCATCAGGGCTCCCCGAGAAGCGTCGTGTCGTCCGGCTTCAGCCATTCGCGGTGCGCGTAGTAGAGCGCGGCGACCGGAGGCGCGGGGAGCGCGGCCAGCGCGTAGATCCACTTGAAGACGCCCAGGTCGGCGACGCGTCGCTCGGCGAGCGAGAGCGCGTCGAGCAGGATCGTTGCGGTCGCCAGCGGCGCGAGCAGGTAGCTGTGCGCGAAGGCGACGGCCGGTCCAACCGGGGTCGCAGGCGTCAGCAGCGCCCAGTCGACCGCGTACAGGACCGTCCACGCTCCGACGGTCGCCGCTATCGCGGCGAGCCACGGTCCGTCGAAGCGGCGGTCCGAGCCCCCCGTCGGACCGCCGTCGGCCGGGTCGCGGTCGGGCGGCTCCGTCTCCGATTCGGCGCGCGTGTTCACGCCCGATCTGGGCGCCGAACGCTAATCAACACCGGGGTCGACCGCCGCGGCGCGGTCACTCGCCGAAGGTCCCCGCCGTCAAGTACCGCTCGCCGCCGTCCCAGAAGACGGTGACGACGAGGGGTTCCTCGCCGACGAACGCGCCGCTCTCGCGCAGTTCGGCCGCGACGACCTTCGCCGCGAGGTTCGACGCGCCCGACGACTGGCCGACGAGGATCCCCTCCTCGCGAGCGAGCCTGCGGCACTCGGTCTCGGCGTCGCCGAGTTCGACCGTGTGGACCTCGTCGATCAGGTCCACCTCGAGGTTCGGCGAGACGAAACCCGGCCCCATCCCCTGGAAGTCGTCGGCGCTCGGCTCCTCGCCCGAGAGGACGGCGTTGTCCGCGGGCTCGACGGCGTCGATCCGGACGTCCGGGAACGCCTCTCGGAGACGGCGGCCGATCCCGGTGATCGTCCCGCCGGTGCCGACCCCGGCGACCAGGGCGTCGACGGTGCGGTCGCCCACCTGATCGAGTATCTCCGGGCCGGTCGTCTCGTAGTGCGCGCGGGGGTTGGCGGAGTTCTCGAACTGGCGGAGCTGGACGGTGTTCGGCTCCGCCTCCAGCTCGTCGGCGCGGTCCTTCGCGTCGGAGATGTCGCCGTCGACGAGCTCGACGGTGGCGCCGTACGCCCGCATGAGTCGGCGGCGCTCGATCGATTTCCCTTCGGGCATCACGAGGGTGACGTCGTAGTCGCGCGCCGCGCCGACCATCGCCAGCCCGATGCCGGTGTTGCCCGACGTGGGCTCGACGATGCGGTCGCCCCGCTCGATCTCGCCCGCCTCCTCGGCGGCCTCGACCATGTACAGCGCGGGGCGGTCCTTCGCCGAGCCGCCCGGGTTGCGGGACTCGACCTTCGCCGCGACCGTCGTCCCCGCGGGCGCGTCGACCCGCACCAGCGGCGAGCCGAGCGTCGACAGGATGTCGTCGTCCATTACCCGAACCGAGGCGGTCGTGACCCAAAGGCCCCGCGGACTCCGGCAATCGATGTCGCCCGCGGCTGGGGCTTCGGGGGTGTCAGCAGTCGGTCTGTAGCCGAGGACAGAAATCAGGTGTGTCTGCGAACTCGACGAGGTGTCGTCGACGGACCCGAAGCGAATGTGCTCTTGCCACCGACGCGCCGTTTACGTGCCTCCGTGATCTATCGATCCCAATGACTCTCGAAACGCTCGCGCCCGCGGACGACCTCGACGCGGACGCGTTCGACGACTCGGTTCTCGACGCGCTCGCGGCGGACGACTACGTGTTCAAAGTGTGGGGCGGCGACTGGTGTATCGACTGCCAGCGACAGCTCCCCGAGTTCGGTGCCGCGCTCGCCGCCGCCGGCGTCCCGGACGACCGCATCGAGTCGTTCCCGGTGACGAAGGGCCCGGACGGGAAGGAGGGCGAACTCGTCGAGGCGTACGAGATCGGGCTTATCCCCACCGTCGTCGTCGAGTCGCCCGAGGGCGAGGAGGTCGCGCGGTTCGTCGAGGAGGAGGCCGTCTCCATCGCTGAGTACCTCGCGGACCGGCTCGCGGACGTCGAAGCGACGGCCTGAGTCGACGTTCGGGGCCGCGACACGGACTCAGCCGTCTTCCGCGTTCACGTCGCCGGCGTAGTAGAGCGCGGCCATCACGACGCCCATCGTGACCGCCTGAACCGTCGTCGACGCGCCGAGAGCGACGCCGACCGCGAGCACCGACGCCGTCACCACGGCGCCGGTGAAGAGGGCGTAGCGCAGCCGCGAGAGGCCGCGCGCCCAGTCGTCGGCCCGGCGGTACAACTGTCGGGGACCAGCCATATTCCGTGGTCTCGCGCGCGGAACAAGTACCTTCGGGTGGGCGCCTATCGCCGAGTCCGCGCGCCAGGGCGAGGCCGACCGCTCAAGTCGGTGCGGCGTCGACCCCGAGCATGGCACGCGTCACGGTCTGGAACGAGTACCGCCACGAGCGCGAGAGCGACTCCGTCGCCGAGGTGTACCCCGACGGCATCCACGCCGTCGTCGCCGACGCGCTCCGCGAGGGGGGCCACGAGGTCCGCACCGCGACCCTCGATGAGGGACCGGAGCACGGGCTCACTGAGGCGGTCTTGGACGACACCGACGTGCTCGTCTGGTGGGGCCACGCCGCTCACGACGAGGTGCGCGACGCGGTCGTCGACCGCGTCCACGAGCGCGTCCTCGACGGGATGGGCCTCCTCGTCCTCCACTCCGCCCACTACTCGAAGATATTCAGGCGGCTGATGGGGACCAGCTGCTCGCTGAAGTGGCGTGAGGCCGCCGAGCGCGAACGGCTCTGGGCGATCGAGCCGAGCCACCCGATCGCGGACGGGATCGGCGAGGCGATCGAACTCGACGAGACGGAGATGTACGGCGAGCGGTTCGACGTGCCGGCGCCGGACACGCTCGTCTTCACCTCTTGGTTCGAGGGCGGCGAGACGTTCCGCTCCGGCTGCTGTTACCGCCGCGGGAACGGGCGGGTGTTCTACTTCCGGCCCGGTCACGAGACGTACCCGATCTACTACGACGAGGACGTCCGACGGGTGCTCCGGAACGCGGTCGGCTGGGCGGAGCCTGGCGACGGGCCGACGCCCGAGTTCGGCAACGCGGACCCGAGAGAAGAGATCGACACGAGCGACGACCGGACCGTTCACTGAGGAGAATCGTCGAACGGGCGCGTCGTCGGACGGACGCGTCGTCGGCCTGGCGCATCGTCGGGCGAGAACGCCGTCAGCCACCCGCTGTCAGGCCACGTCGCGCAGTCGCATGAACGCGTTCATCATGGCCGATTCGGCTTTCCTGAGGTGTTCGGACGCGGTGCTCGGCGAGGCGCCGATCCGCTCGGCGACATCCGAGACGGACGCCGCGCGCGGGGACTCGTAGTAGCCGCACTCGACGGCGGCCGCGACCGCGTCGAACTGCCAGTCGGTCAGTCCCGGGTCGAAGAGGTGCTGGCGCCAGTCGTACTCGCCGATGCGGAGGACCTCGCTTTCGATCCGCTCCGGGAGCGCGGCGAGGCCCTCCCGGAGCGGCTCGTGATCCCCGAGGATCGTCAGCCTCGCGACGCCGCTCGGACGGAAGTCGATCGGCGGGACCACGACGATGCCGGTCCGCCGGAGCGACCCGAACATCGCGTCGTCGACGGCGTCGCGCCGTTGCGTGAGGAAGACGTAGTAGCCCGTCCCGTCGATCCGGGTGACCTCGAACTCCCGGATGCGGTCGACTGACCGCAGCGCGTCGACGTACACGTCGATGTCCCCTTCCACGTAGAACAGGAAGGTGTCGGCGGTCTCGTCGAAGAGGCTGCCGTGAAGGAGCACGTCCCGACCGATGGCGTCCGACTCGTCGACCAGTCGGTGCATCGGATGCATGAGTTCCGGCGGGTACCGGAGTTCGAGGCGCAGGTACTTCACGGCGGACAATGACGACGGGGGTTTATAAATATCCGTACTGAGCCGGCAGAAGCCTCGGGTCGTGCGCTCGCGTCTCTTCCGGTATGTCGACAGAGCTGCTGCGCGAGCGCGACGACGAGGAGACGGCGGACGCGTTTTCGTCCGTCCGCGGGCTGATCACGGGGCGTGAGAGCTACCTGAACGCCCCCGTGGCGAGGGTCCGACCCGACGCGGTTCAGGAGGCGCTCTCCACGCTGCGAGACGAGGCGGGGTACGACCACCTCGCCTGCGTCACGGCACAGGAGTACGAGAACCGGTACGAGTCGATCTACCACCTGCGCTCCTACGACGACCCGACCCGAGAGCTCAGCGTCGTGGTTCCCACCGACAAGGAGGACCCGGTTTCGGAGTCCGCCGCGTCCGTGTTCCGCACCGCGGACTGGCACGAGCGCGAGGCGTACGACCTCGTCGGGATCGAGTACGACGACCACCCGGACCTCCGCCGGATCCTGCTCCCCGAGACGTGGCAGGGGCACCCCCTGTCGATGGACTACGATAAGGATCAGCCGCAGATCGCCGCCCTCTCCGAGAACGAGCCGATCGAACCCGGGTCGCCGACCGCGACCGGCAGCGACACCATGCTGCTCAACATCGGGCCGCACCACCCCGCGACCCACGGCGTCTTACACCTCCAGGTCACCCTCGACGGCGAAACGGTCGTCGGCGTGGAGCCCGACATCGGCTACATCCACCGCTGCGAGGAGCAGATGGCGCAGTCCGGGACGTACCGTCACCAGATCATGCCGTACCCCGACCGCTGGGACTGGGGCGGCGCGGGGCTGCTCAACGAGTGGGCGTACGCCCGGGTCGCCGAGGACCTCGCCGACATCGAGGTGCCAGAGTACGCGCACGTCGTCCGCACCATGGCCGCGGAGTTCAGCCGGATCCTCTCGCACATGCTGGCGATGGGCGCGTACGCGCTCAACGTGATCGGCGACTTCACGGCGACGTTCATGTACGCCATACAGGAGCGCGAGCGCGTTCAGGACATCGTCGAGGACCTGACGGGCCAGCGGCTGATGTTCAACTACTTCCGGCTCGGCGGCGTCGCGTGGGACCTCCCCGAACCCCGTGAGGAGTTCCTGCGGAGCGTCCGCGAGTACCTCGACGGCCTCCCGCGCCGCATCGAGGAGTACCACGACCTTCTGACCCGGAACGAGATCCTCCAGCTCCGCACAGTGGACACGGGAACCCTCCCGCCGGAGGTCGCGAAGAGCTACGGCGCGACCGGCCCCGTCGTCCGCGGCTCGGGGGTTGACTACGACCTCCGCCGCGACGACCCGTACGGCTACTACGACGAGCTCGACTGGGATGTGGTGACCGAAGACGGCTGCGACAACTACAGTCGCCTGCTCGTCCGGATGGGCGAAGTCGAGGAGTCCGCGAAGATCATCGAGCAGTGCGTCGACCTGCTCGAAGACTGGCCCGAGGACGAGCGGACCCTTCAGGCGAACGTCCCGCGGACGATCCGGCCGGACGACGACACGGAGATCTACCGCGCCGTCGAGGGCGCCAAGGGCGAACTCGGTATCTACATCCGCGCCGACGGCACCGACAAGCCCGCCCGGTTCAAGATCCGCGGGCCCTCGTTCTCGAACCTCCAGACGCTGCCGGAGATGGCCGAGGGGGAGTCGATACCGGACCTGATCGCCGCGCTCGGCAGTCTCGACACGATCATGGGAGAAGTCGACCGCTGAGGCGGCGCGGCGAGCCGGCGGCTCATCGGTGTAGGACGACCGCCGCTACGGCGCGGACGTTGAAAGGCGACCGCCTCGCGCGAACGCGAGACGACCGGTTGTGTCGCGCGCCGGCGGCCGGTCAAGTAGTAGTCGACCGCGGGCGTATTTAAACCCTCGTCCACGGAGTCGCGGGCGGACGGCCGACGCGCCCGGTCACTCCGGCCGGTGGACCTCGCCGTCGCGCGAGTCGGCGTCCTTCCGGCGGACCGCGGCGGCCGCGTTGTTCGCGTCGTAGCCGAAGAACACGTCCTTCGCGTACGTCTCGGCGACCTCGGTCGCGTGGATCAGGTCGTCGACGTCGACCTCGACCGCGTACAGTTCCAGCGAGAACGGCGTCTCCGGCGGCGCGCCGTGGAGGGAGTAGTCGCCGCCGAGCATCGAGCGGAACCCCCGCGCGATGGTCTCCAGCCAGTAGGTCGTCGCGTACTCGGTGTCGTACAGCGGGACGACGAACTCGTCGACGTGGGCGGCGAGGCGGTCGACGTCGAGGCCGGCCCGCTCGTAGAGGTGGTTGGGGTACGGGTCGGGGTACAGCGTCAGCAGGAGTCGGCCGGGGACCAGATCGGCCGCTTCGGCGACGAAGTCGGTTATCACGTCCGCGCGCCAGTCGGCGAACTCCTCGCGGTCGCTCTCGGCGAACAGGCGCTCGCAGCGGTCGCAGTGACAGAACCCCTCGCGGGGGAACCCCACGTCGTCGAGGCGCACGTCCTCGTTCTCGGCGGCGCAGTCCGCGATGATCTCCAAGAGTCCCTCGCGGTACTCCGGGTGTGTCGGGCAGATGTACGCCCAGTCGAAGTAGTCGCGGTCGCGGGTCGCCGGCTCGCCGCGCTCGTCGACCGGGACGAGGTCGTCGTCCTCGCTCGCGGCCGCGTTGTCGCCGAAACACGACACCATGTTCACGGCGTCCGGCAGGGGCTCGGCCGCCCGCCCCGTGACGTCTTTCACCTCGTAGAAGCCGAGGTCGAACGGCTCCATCGCGACCTCGTCGGCGTTGCGCGTGACGACCCCGTACATGGAGTCGTATACGTGACTGGTCGGTAAAAACGGACGGTATTGGGGTGGTCGACCGGGGAGGCGAGTCGACGCGGAGTCTAATTCGGCGTGCCGTGCGGCGAGTGGTGTGACGAGCGCGGCGTCGAGCGGAGGGCGCGAGCGCGGCGCCTCGCGGTTACTCCACTTCGACCGGCTGTTTGTCGCCGGCGAACAGGAAGTACGCGAGCGCGACGAGCGACAGGACGAGGACGAGCTTGGCTTTCTTGCTCATACTTGCCGGTTGGAACGGTGGGCGCTAAAACCTACCGGACCGAGAACAGGTCGCCCCGAATAGGTCGGAACAAGACAGGTCGCCCCGAGTAGAACGGACCGAAAACAGGCTGCCCCGAGCGGAGCGACCCGCGGCGCCGGCCGCCTCAGACGTCGATGTGATCGGCGATGTCGGACCGCAGGATCGTCGCGCAGTAGTCGCAGCGCACGCCGTCGGCGACCACGTCGAACCGTGTCTCGACCGGCTCGCCGGCGTTGGTGATACAGTTGCGGTTCGGACAGGAGAGCACGCCGGTGACGCCGTCGGGACGGGTGACCCGGTTCTTCTCGACGACCTCGAAGTCGCGGACGATGTTGATCGTCGCCTCGGGCGCGATGAGCGAGAGCACGTCGACCTCCGACTGCGACAGCTCCCGGTCCTCGACCTTCACGATGTCCTTGCGGCCGAGCCGGTCGGAGGGGACGTTCATCCCGACGGAGACGCCCAACCCCTCGGAGCCGTCGATGCCTAAGATTGCGAGGACGTTCAGCGCCTGGCCCCCCTCGACGTGGTCGATAACGGTGCCGTCGCGGATCTTCGAGACGCGCAGCTCGTGATCGCTCATCGACCCACCTCCGTCTCCTTGTCGCCATCCGGGTTCGCGTTCTCCAACAGGGTGTCGAGCAGCGCCATCCGCACCGGGATCCCGTTGTGCGCCTGCTCGAAGTAGCGGGCGTGGTCGGTCTCGTCGACGTCGGGCGCGATCTCGTCGACGCGCGGGAGCGGATGCATCACGGTGAGGTCGTCGGGGGCGTCCGCCAGCGTCTCGGCATCGATCTGGTACTCGCCCGCGACGCGGTGGTACTCGTTCTCGTCCGGGAACCGTTCCTTCTGGATCCGGGTGACGTACAGCACGTCGAGCTCGTCGAGGACGGGTTCGAGATCGTCGTGTTCGCGGATCTGCGCGCCCGTCTCGTGGAGGTCGAAGCGCACGGAGCGCGGGAGCCGCAGCGACTCGGGGCTGATGAAGTGCTGGTTGGCGTCGAACTCCGTCAGCGCGGCCGCCAGCGAGTGGACCGTCCGGCCGTACTTCAGGTCGCCCATGACCCCGATCGTGAGGTCGTCGAGCCCGTGGTCCTCGCGGATCGTGTGGAGGTCGAGGAGCGTCTGGGAGGGGTGTTGTCCGGCGCCGTCGCCCGCGTTGACGACCGGTACGTCGACGCGCTCCCCGGCGAGCGTCGCGGCACCCTCGCTGGGGTGGCGGAGGACGAGGGCGTCCGCGTACCCCTCGATGACGCGGACGGTGTCGGACAGCGACTCCCCCTTCGAGACGGACGAGGAGTCGACGTCGCCCATGTCGATGGTGTTCATCCCGAGGCGCTTGGCCGCGCTGTCGAAGCTCATCCGGGTCCGCGTGCTCGGCTCGAAGAAGCAGAGCGCGAGCACGCGGCCGGCGTGCCGGTCCGCGTAGGCGGCGGGGTCGTCGGCGACCGCCCGGGCCCGGTCGAGTACGGCCTCGATGTCATCCCGCGAGAGCTGGGTCGCGGTGATGAGGTGGTCCTGTCGCATCGTCAGAGATGGGTGTCGGCAGTATCTTGAATCCCTCGGCTCGGGGCGCAGCGCGGGTGTTCACGGACGTGCGTACCCGCTCGGGTCGCCGTTTCGATATCCGCAACGCGCCCCGAACCGGTCCGGGATCGGCGCGACAGAGTCGAAGACTCGCCGCCGTGCCGACCCCTCGCCGCCGTACATAAGCCGCCGCGGACCGAAGCGGATCGCATGGCAGACAACGACCCGGCCGACCTGCTCCCGAACGACCGCGTGAAGCAGGCGGCCCTCGACGGCGAGGTGACGCAGCTCCACCGCGGGAACCGATACGGCGAAGAGGGCGACACCTTCGAGATCGACGGCGTCGCCTTCGAACTGGTCGAGGTGACCGAGCGCACGCTCGGCGACATGACCGACGAGGACGCGAAGCGCGAGGGGTCGCCGTCGCTGTCGGCGTACAAGGAGCGAATGGTCCGCGCGCACGGCGGGAACTTCGAGTGGGACGACGACGCCGACGTGGTCAGACACCGGTTCGAGCGCGCCGAGTAGGGCCGGAGAAGGCGGGACGGCTCAGTCGTCGTCCGCGGCTGCGCCGTCTCCCGCCGCGGTCGCCGCGTCGTCCTCGATGCTCGGCGGGTACTTCCCGCGGTCGAGCTTCAGATCGGACTGCGGGCGGGCCATACAGGTGAGCGCGTACCGCTCGGCTTCCTCGTCGGAGAGGCCGCGAGCCGCGGGCTGTGTCACCTCGCCCTCGACGATCTCGGCGGAGCAGGCGAGACACATCCCGACGCGGCAGGAGTACTCCTGAGCGATCCCCTCCTCGAAGCAGGCGCTGAGGATCGTCTCCGTGTCGGCCACCTCGATCGTCTCGTCGGTGCCGACGAACTCGACGGTGTACTCTGTCATGGCGCGGAGTACCCGCCGACCGGTCAAAAAGGGTTCCCTCTATCCCGTCGCCGGCGCGGGGACGGAAGCGAGCGCTCGGTCGCTACGCGGCGGCGTCCGAGCGCTCGTTCCGCCTGTCACGAACGGTCCGCGCCACGACTAACACGCCGACGGCGACGAGGAAGTCTCGACCGATCGATCCGAACACGTCGACCCACAGGCGCATGATCTGCGGGTCGGCCGCGAAGGTGCCCGACCACAGCAGGGTCCTGAGCGAGTGGGGAGCGACTCCGACGTACTGTCCCGCGAGCTCGCCGATGAGCGCGCCCGCGAAGAGCGCGAGTAGCGACCGGCCGGTCAGTGGAATCCGCGAGCCGGGAGCGATAAGCGCGTAGAACGCGACGAACAGAAGCCCCGGCACCACGAGGTAGGTTCCGGCGACGTCGACCACGAGGTCGAGCGGCGTTCGGGCGGTCACCGGCTGTCCCTCTCGTATCGCGTACTGGCGGGACCGAGTCACGGCTTCGAGGAACACCACTCCCGCCGTGACGGCGGCGAGGGCGTACGGCTTCGCTCGCGGCCGGCGGAGGAGCGCGTCGCGGCGGACCATGTCGGGCCCTGCGTCGCATCTCAGTAATATCTTGTTCCGACAACGGTCGCGCACCGCCTCCCACCTATCGCAACGACTAATCCCCCGCCGGACGCTTCCCGAGGTATGACCGGCAAGGCCACCGCGCGAGCCCACCCGATCCAGGGGCTCGTCAAGTATCACGGGATGCGCGACGAGGAACTGCGGCTCCCGTACCACGACAGCATCAGCCTCTGTACCGCCCCGACCGCCACGACCACGACCGTCGAGTGGCAGCCCGACGCGAGCGAGGACGCCTACGTCATCGGCGGCGAGGCGGTCGACGGGCGCGCCGCCGAGCGCATCGACATGGTGGTCGATCACGTCCGCGACCTGGCCGGGGTCGACGCCGCGGTCCGGCTGGAGAGCGAGAACTCCTTCCCGTCGAACATCGGCTTCGGCTCCTCCTCGTCAGGCTTCGCGGCCGCCGCACTCGCCCTCGTGGAGGCCGCGGGCCTCGACATGTCTCTCCCGGAGGTCTCCACGGTCGCCCGCCGGGGCTCCTCCTCGGCGGCCCGCTCGGTCACCGGCGCCTACTCGCGGCTCGACGCCGGGCTCAACGACGAGGACTGCCGCTCCTACCGCCTCGACACCGGCGTGAGCGAGGACGGGTTCGACCCCGAGGAGGACCTCCGGATCGTCGCCGCGCACGTCCCCGCTTATAAAGAGACCGAGGAGGCGCACCGCGAGGCCGCCGCGAGCCACATGATGCAGGCGCGGACCGCGCACGTCCAGGACCAGCTCGTCGAGATGACCGACGCGCTCCGCACGGGCGACTTCGACCGGATCTTCGAGACGGCGGAGCACGACTCGCTGTCCCTGACGGCCACGACGATGACTGGCCCCGCGGGGTGGGTGTACTGGCAGCCCGAGACGATCGCGGTGTTCAACGCGGTCCGCGAGCTCCGGGAGTCGGGCGTCCCCGTCTACTTCTCGACGGACACCGGCGCCTCGGTGTACGTGAACACCCTCGCCGACCACGTCGACGAGGTGGAGAGCCGCATCGCGGAGATCGGCATCGACACCGACGTCTGGGAGGTCGGCGGCCCGGCGCGCGTCCTCGACGAGAGCGAGGCGCTGTTTTAAATAGAACTCGCGGTGCGGTGGCGCGTGCCTCCGAACGCCCGCAGGGCGTGAGGAGCACGTGCGAGGGAGTCGCTGGCGGCGCCAGCCGCCAGCGACGAGGCTGGGGAGGCGTGAGGTGCGGTTGCGGTGCGGGGTGGGACTCAAAGGGGCAGCCGCGAGGGCGAAGCACGCAGCAGTAAGCACCGCAGCGAAGGAGCGATAGCGACTGAGCGAGGCGCGCAGCAAGGCGCGCGAGCCGTCGCGGCTGGGGCTTTGGAGGCGTTCGAAATCGATCAACAGGCGGTTACTTATAAGTGAGCGCCCGAGGCTTTGGAGGTCTTTGTCGTCGCAGCGACGACGTACATCGTCAGCCGAACGACGACGTGACTCTCAACAAGTTCTACTTATTCGTCCGGGTCCTCGCCGCGCGCACGCTTGTACATCGCTAACGCTTCCTCCCGCCGTTCGGAGTGGTCGACGATCGGCGCGGGATACTTCGGCGCGGCGTTCGCGCGCTGCGTGGGCGACAGCTCGTGCCACTCGTGGATCAGGTCGGCGTCGAGCCCCCGCAGCTCCGGCACGTGTTCTTTTATATACTCCGCGTCGGGGTCGTAGCGCTCCCCCTGCGTCATCGGGTTGAAGATGCGGAAGTACGGCTGCGCGTCGGTGCCGGTCGAGGCCGCCCACTGCCAGCCGCCGTTGTCGTTGGCGGTGTCGTGGTCCGCCAGCTTCTCTCGGAAGTGGTCGTAGCCGTGGCGCCAGTCGGCGAGGAGGTCCTTCGTGAGGAAGGAGGCGACGATCATCCGCACGCGGTTGTGCATGAACGCCTCCTCGCGGAGCTGGCGCATTCCGGCGTCGACGATGGGGTAGCCCGTCTCGCCCCGCTTCCACGCCGCGATCTCCTCGGGGTCGTCGCGCCACTCGATCCCCACCTCGTACTCCTTGTAGTTCGCCGTCACGACCTCGGGGTTGTGGAAGAGGACCTGCGTGTAGAACTCCCGCCACGCCAGCTGCTGTTGGAACTCCTCCACCTGCTCGGGGGCGTCCTCGGGGCGCGCGTCGGACTCGGCCTCCGCCATCGCCTCTTCGGTGGCCGCGTACGCCTCCCGAACGCCGATCTCGCCGTATTTCAAAAACGTCGAGAGCCGGGAGGTCGCCTCCCGGGCCGGGTAGTCGCGCTCGGCCTCGTAGGCGAACACCGCCTCGTCGAGGAACTCGTCGAGGCGCTCGCGGGCGGCCTCGGTCCCGGCCGACCCGATCTCAGCGTCCGGCTCCGCGAACCCGAGGTCGTCGAGCGTCGGGAGGTGGCCGACCGCGGCGTCGACGGCCTCGGCGGGGGCCTCCGCGGTCGCCTCGCCGCCGTCCGCGGCCGCCCCGTCGCCGAGCGCGTCGACCGCGGCCGACAGCGTCGCCTCGTCCGCGAGCCCCTCGTCTGCGGGCGCCGGAGCCGGGTCGCCCTTCGCGCGGTCGGTCCACTTCTTCCAGTAGTAGCTGTACACGGAGTAGGGGTCGCCGGCGTTCGTCCGGATCGCGTCGGGGTCGTGGAGGACCGC
>NZ_NEWI01000053.1:0-19422 GCF_002135005.1 Halorubrum sp. SD612
TACGGACGCTCATGTCTGAACACACTCGGCGGCGACCCTGGCTCGCCGCCCTGCTCGCGCTCGTCGTCTCCGGGCTCGGTCACGCATACCTCCGCCGGTGGGCCCGCGCGTTCGGCTGGTACGTCGCGGTCACCGCCGTGGTCTTCGTGTTCGTCCCCGAGTCGGCGATCTCCGGCGTCCTCGCCGGCGAGTCCCCGCCGCTTCGGGACGTGGCCCCCGCCGCCGCGGTCGTGGGCGCGAGCGTGATCGACGCGTACGTCGTGGCGCTCCGCAACAACCCCGAACACGAGCGGGAACGCGACGCGGCCCGCTCGGCCGACTCCGCGGAGCCGACCGCCGGCGGAACGGTCGACGGCCCGGCCGCGCCGTCAACGGAGACGACGAGCGACGAGACCGCGCGCTGTCCGGAGTGTGACAAGGAGACCAACCCGACCGTCGACTTCTGTCAGTGGTGCGCCGAGCCGCTCGGCGACGACGCTACGTGAGTGACGAAAGAGAAAAAGACCGGACCGCGACCGGCCTCAGAAGAGGTAGAACAGCGGGAAGACGAACACCCAGACGATGTCCACGAAGTGCCAGTAGAGGCCGAAGTACTCGATCGGCCGCTCGTCGTCGAGGTAGTGGCCCTGGTACGCCCTGACGAACAGGAAGATGGCTACCACCAACCCGAGTAGCACGTGGATCCCGTGAAGCCCGGTCGTGACGTAGTAGATCGACGCCTGGATCGGGTCACCATGAGCGTTCGCCGAGATGGTGACGCCCTTGTCGAAGACCTCGTGGTTCCACTCCCACATCTTGATCGCCATGAAGACGAACCCGAGCAGGATGGTCGACCCCAGCGACGCCAGCAGGCCCTGCCGGCTCTTCCGGCGGGCCGCGACCAGCGCTAAGATTACAGTGAACGAGGACGTGAGCAGCACGAAGGTGTTGATCAGTCCGGGTAGCGGGTCGGTCAGCGGCTCCCACGTCATCCAGCCCGCGTTGTAGCGGATGAAGATGGCCGCAGACAGCAGCGCGCCGAAGACGAGAACGTCGGACGCCAGGAAGAACCACATTCCCAACTTGACCTTCTCGACGCCGTTGAACGGCCACCGCTCGGCGAACTCGGTCGGCGGGGCGTAGAAGTCCTCAGTACCCCACTTCACGCCGGTGTAGAGGAGCCCGCCGATCCCGGCTAGGATCGCGGTCGGGTAGAGCAGGTTGGAGATGATGACATCGCTCTGGAGCGCCGTCTCGCCAAGCTCGACGGTGACGGAGTTGGCGAAGCCGGAGAGGCCGAACAGCAGGACTCCGAGGGCGAGCGACAGCGCGAACGGCCAGATACTCGCGTGACTCGGATGTTTGTCCCAGTGAGCATATCTCGAGATGTGCGACGAGTGGGTGTCACCGCCGTCCGTGGCGACATCGCCGTTGTCGTCCGTCTTCATCGCGGGACCGCCGTCGGGCACGTAATCCTTCACGAACTCCAGTTTTCCGGAGGCGTACGACGGTCGGTTCGGCCAGTTCTCAAGCGGTGGCGGCGAGGAGATCGCCCACTCCGCGGTCCGCGAGTAGTCCCACGGGTTGGCGCCGGCCGACTCGCCGGAGACGTAGGACTTCCCTAGGTTGTAGAACATGATGAAGAATGAGAACCCGAGCACGAACGCCCCGATCGTCCCGAACTGGTGGTAGATCTGGAACTCGGGATTGTACTCGAACACCCGGCGCGGGGTCTCCCAGGCGAGGAACATCGAGAAGTAGACGGCGTTGAAGCCGAGGAAGAACGTGGCGAAGTGGAGCTTTCCGAGGAACTCGTCGTACATCTTCCCGGTCACCTTCGGGAACCAGTAGTAGATTGCGCCGACGAGCGCCGTCGCCCCGCCGAACATCACGTAGTGGAAGTGCGCGACCACCCAGTAGGTGCCGCGGAACTCGTAGTCGAGTACGATAGCGCCGAGGAAGACGCCAGTAATCCCACCGAGGATGAACAACAGTAGCGCGCCGAACGCGAACAGGAACGGCGTCGTGAACTGGATCCGCCCCTTAATCAGCGTGTAGATCAGCGAGAAGACAATCAGGTCGAAGGGAAGCGAGATACCGATTGTCGTCGCCATCATCAGCGTCTTGATCTCCAGGTTGATCGTCGTCAAGAACATGTGGTGCATCCACACGAGGAACGACTGAACGGCGATCAAGCAGATGGAGATGATGACCCACTTGCGACCGACGAGGCGTCGGCCGGAGAACGTCTGGAACAGCTCCAGCATGACCCCGAGCGCCGGGAAGAAGACGATATACACCTCCGGATGGCCGAAGAACCACCAGAGATGGCTCCACAGCAGGGCCCCGCCCTCAGTTGCGGAGAAGTAGACGCTCCCAAGCACCCGGTCGGAGCCGAGGATCAACAGCGCACCGAGCAGCGCCGCGAACGCGAACAGCATCATCCACACGGTCGCGAGGATCGACCACGAGAACAGCGGCATGTCCATAATTCCCATCCCCTCAGCGCGGGAGTGATGGATGGACGTGAGGAAGTTCACCGTCGACGCGGTGACGCCGATAATGAACATTGTGAGCGCGAGGATCGCGCCGGTCGACCCGATACCGGGCGTGTACATCGGCACGTTGAGCGGCGCGTACATCGTCCAACCTGCGGTCAGCGTACCGCCTTGGAAGAAGCTGATCCCGAGCAGCGCGCCAGAGAACAGGTACATCCAGTAAGACAGCGCGTTCAGCCGCGGGAATGCAAGGTCGTCCGCGCCGATCTGAAGCGGGACGAAGTAGTTCGCGAACCCGAACGCGAACGGCGAAAGGAACCAGAACACCATTATCAACCCGTGCGCGGTGACGGCCTCGTTGTACGCCAGCCCAGAGAGGATCTGGCTCGTCGGATCCCACAGCTGGAGGCGGATGAGCAGCGCCATCACGCCGCCGAACAGCAGGAAGAACAGCGCTGTGATCGTGTACAGGATCCCGATGTCCTTGTGGTTGGTCGTGACTAGCCAGCGCTTGACGGAGGTCGTCGGCGGTAGTTCGCTCATGCGCTCACCCCGCTCTGTGTCACAGCTCCGAGCCCGGAGGCCTCGATACTGGCGCTTTCGGAGCCGTTTCCGGTATTATCGTACCACTCTTCCCACTCGTCTTCCGGAATGACGGTTATCTGTCCTTCCATTGCGGAGTGACCCGGACCGCACAGTTCGAAGCACTCGACGGGGTACGTCGCCTCACCGCCTTGCGCTGCGACGTCCTCGGAGCTCACTGAGAACCAGTTCTCGTTGTAGTCACCGGGAATAGCGTCGGTCTTTATCCGCAAATCCGACGAGCCGAAGTTGTGCCAGACATCCCTTGAGGTCACATTAATATCGATTCGCTGGTCAGCGGGCACGATCAGTTCACCCCGTTCGGTGTGCCCGTTCGGGTACTCGTACTCCCACCCGTACTGGTAGCCTTCGACCATGATCTCGATGTCGCCCTCGTCGCCGGTGTCCGGTCCGTCCTCGACGTAGAGGAGTAGCCCGTACGAGTACACGACGAGGCTGATGACGACGATCGCGCTCAACCCGAACGAGAGGAAGAGCTTCTTCGCTTTCGGACCGCCCTGTCCCGTGGGGAGCTCGCCGACGACCGGCGCGTCGAACTCTTCGTCCGACCGGTTCCCGTCGTCGCGGTACTTGTACACGTTCCACAGCGTGTACGCCACGACGATGGTGCCGACGAGGGTGCCGAGCGCGAGGAAGACGAAGAAGATCTCGTCGAAGACCTCCGCCTGTGCGCGCCAGTCACTCCCCTGTTGTAGGATAACTGGATCTATCATGTTCGTCTGTCTGCCCTTGTACCTCCCTTGGCGATGGTACACTTATCTCTTGTGTAGCGGGCCGGGCGATCGGACGAGAGAGGCAGCGATTCAGGCACCCGAGCGGAGCCGGAGCCGCTCCGCCGACGAACCCGGCGACGGTCGAGCGGGACACGCAGCGAACGGCACGGGCGCACGTGTCGGAACGCGGGGAACTCGCGCGTCGAAGGGTATTTGTACGCGCGAACGGAGGCCCTAACAACAGATATCCATGACATCACTAACCCTCTTGAGTACGGGGCTGATGGGCCTCCTCGTCGTCGCCACCTTCGTCGCGGTCGCCGAGATCGGCGCGAAGCGAGCGGCGCCCGGTCGCGACGGCGACGGCGGTAGCTACGAGGCGATCGTCGAGACGCTCGGCGACATCGCCCGGACGCCAGTCGTGTGGGCGATCTCGTTCGTGGGCGTCACCGTCCTCTTCGGCGGCAGCATCATCCTCGGCGTCGGGAGCTTCGGTATCCCAGAGGGGCTCGCCGGCACCCTAGTGAACGTCGCGTACCTGATCGTCGGGCTGCTCCTCGTTGGCTTCGTCTTCCTCGGCGCGTACTTCGCGACGCGGAGCCGCGGACTCGGAAACGCGCACGGCGTCGCCGCCGGCACCCTCGCGACCGGCGCCGCGTTCCTCGTCCTCGTCACGGTCCAGCTTCTCGTCGGCGTCGTCGGCTGATCGACGGGAAACGCGTTCTCTCCCCGGCGAAACCCTTCGACCGTCAGCGCCCGCTCTCGGCGCCGGAACCGCGGAGCCCGTCGTCGAGCCCGAGCCCGACGCGCGAGCCGTACCGGTCCCACACGACGACGAGGGACGGCACGAGCAGGATCGAACAGAGGTAGGCGTAGAACACGCCCAGCGCGAGCAGGACGCCGAAGTCGCGAAGCAGGGGGATCACCGCGAGCCATAGGACGCCAAGCCCGGAGACCGTGGTGAGCATGCTGCCTGTGAGCGCGCCGCCGGTCCCGGCGATGGTGACGTCGAGCGCTTCGTCGATCGGGAGCCCCTCTTGATACTCGTCGACGAACCGGTGGACGAAGTGGACGGTGTAGTCCACCCCGAGCCCGATCGACACCGAGAGGATGGGGGCGTTGATCGGTGTCAGGGGGATGTCGAACAGCCGCATCGACCCGATGAGCAGCCCGACGGTGACGAGGACGGGAACGAGGTTCAGGAAGCCGTAGACGGCTTTCCCCTCCAAGTACGCGTACGACAGCGCCAAGAACAGCGCCGTGAGCCCGAAGGCGGCGAACAGGCTCCGGATCGCCGACTCGGTCAGCAGGTCGATCACGGCCTCGTTGACCACGAGGGAGCCGGTCGGCACCGCTTCGAGCGGCGTGCGCTCGGCGAGGTCGCGCACGTCGGCGACCGCCTCGGAGTCGTCGACGCCCGGTTTGATCGTGAAGTCGACGCGCGCGCTGCCGCGGTCGGCCGCCACGTATCCTCGGGCGCGGCTCTCCGCGGAGGAGTCCAAGAGCGCGTCGTACACTTCGTCGACGTTGCGGTCGGGCACGCCGTTCCCGAGGCGGTCGTTGCGCTCTACCAACGCCGCGAACTCGGGGTCACGCGACGCGCGGTCGTCGATCACGGTGACGACGCTCGTCGCCTGCGCGCGGCGCTCGTCGGTCGTCGCGAAGGTCTCCGGCGGGTTCCGCGCGGTCCGGTCGATCAGTTCCAGGGCGTCGTCGTCTCTCACCGACTGGTCGATGTACAGCGTCACCGACCCCACAAAGTCCTGTTCGAACTCCTCCTCGAACAGCGTCAGCACGTCGAGGAACGTGTAGTCGGTCGGCGCGAACGGCTCTGGCAGCTCCGCGTACGTCTCCAACCGGTCTTGATCCGGGAAGAAGGCCTCCTGCGAGAACTCCGTGTCCACGCCGGAGCCGTAGGCGCCGCCGGCGGCGCCGCCGAGGAGGAGGAGCACGACGACCGCGACCGGAGCGATCCGCGAGAGGTCGACGCCGACGCGGGGGACGCGCGCGATCCGCGAGCCGCCGGTGCCGAGCGCGCTCGTGCCGAACTCCGGGATCGGGAGCCCCTCGCGCCACCGGTCAGAGAACACCTTCGCGGCCGGGAGGAAGACGCCGAAGATGATCAGCGTGAACGTGATCCCGGCGGCCGCGACGATCCCGAAGTCGCGGTTGGGGTCGAACGGGCTCGCGACGTTGGAGACGAGCCCGAACACGGTGGTGATCGTCACCAGCAGGAAGGCGATGAGCAGCTGGTCGGTCGTGGTCCGCATCGACCGCTCGATCCCGGCCCCGGTCGCCCGCTCCTCGCGGTAGCGGTTGACGATGTGGATGCCGAAGTCGATCCCGACCGCGAGCAGGAGCGGAAACACCGTCACGAGCGAGTTGGAGAAGGGGATCCCGGCGTACCCCATGAACCCGAACGTCCACAGGAGCGACATGAGCAGTGCTGACAGCCCGATCGCCATGTCGAACGGGTCGCGGTACGAGAAGATCAGGAATCCGACGATCAGGATGAGCGCCGCCGGAAAGACGATGATCGCGGTGTCGGTCAACAGCGCGGTTATCTCGGACTGGAGGACGCCGTCGCCGAAGAGGATCGCGTTCTCGCCGGCGACGTTGCCCGGGACGGAGTCGACGACGTCGACGCTGCGGGTCTGGAGCTCCGTCACCCGCGCCGTCGTCGCCGACGCCGGAAGGTCGTACGTGATCCCCACGATCGCGGTGTCGGCCGCCTGCGCGGTGGGGTTGTAGTCGACGGACACCTGCGCCGCGATCGCGCCCGTCGCGTCGGCGTCGGCGATGGCGGCCCGCAGTTCGGCGGGCGTCGCCTCGGCCACGGCGTCGCGTCGCTCGGCCGCGCTCGCGGCGGTCGAGTCCAGCTGCCGGGCGACCGCGTCGGCGTGGCTCGACGTCGACGCGACCCGGAGCGTCGACCGCGACTCCAGCCGGTGTTGGGTCTCCAAGGTCCGCAGCAGCGCGTCGCGAGAGAGGACGTTGTCGTCGGAGACGATCACCTGCGCGGAGGTGGCGGAGCCGCCGATCGACGTCTCGAACTCCTCGTCGATGTCGTCGAGCGCCCGCTGTGCGGGGATGTCCTGCGTGAACTGGTCCGTGCCGGCGTTCGTCTCGATGCCGGTCAGACCGCCCGCGAACGCGGCGGTCACGAGGATGAAGACCGCGATGACCGCCAGCGGCCGCTCCGTGACGACGCGGTCGATCTCCTCGATCAGCCGGTCGACAGCGGTCACGGTCGCCCCGCTGTCCGACGTTCACTCGTTGGCGACGGAAGGCTGGCCGACGGGGAGCGAAGGCGGTGGCGCTCCGTCGCGCGAACGGTGGCGTGTCCCCTCATCGGATCACCGCCGTCGGTACCAGACGGCGCCGCCGGCCGCGGCGACGACGAGCAGGGCGGCGACGGCGATCAGGCCGACGGGGCGCCCGCCGTCATCGACGGCGGCGGTCACCGTGACCGGGACCTGCGTGATGTCGGAGATGCGGTCGTTGCCCCGCTCGTCCTCGTACCGGATGTCGAGCTCGATTGGGTGGTCCTCGACGCTCGCCCCCGAAGCGGCGGACACCTCGAACCAGATCTCAGCGGACTCGCTGGGTTCGAGCTCGTCGACGAACGCCTCGTCGTTGACCGCCGTCAGCGGGCTGTCGGCGTAGAGTCCGGCGTTGATCGAGGAGAGCGTCTCCGGCCGCCGGTTCGTGATCGTGGCGTTGATTCGGCGGGTCTCGCCCGCCGTGACGGTGGCGTTCTCGACGGCCAGTTCGAACTCGGGCTGCCGGGGCGCTACCTCGACGCGGCGGGTCTTCTCGACCGAGAGCGTCGCGTCGCCGCTGTCGTACTCGGTGGTGAACCGGAACTGTCGGGGGCCGGGGTCGGCGCTCCCGCTCACGTCGGCGTCGAAGGTGAAGATCGCCGACTCGCCGGCCGGGATCGTCGGGAGCGCGTACCGGCTCTCGCCGAGGCTCACGCGGTTACTCCCGGAGTCCGCGACGAGGACGGCGTTCTCGACGTCGAGCGGGCCCTCGTTCGTGATCGTGCCGGAGACCGTGCCGGAGTACCCGACTTCGAGCGTGCCGGAGACGTTGCGCAGCGCGAACGACTGCTCACGGATCGGAACGACGCCGGCGCGGGCGGCCGCCGCGGTCGCGTCGATTCCGTTCGGGTCGCGGTAGTCGACGGTCGAGGAGAGCGCGTAGGCGCCGCCGGGGAACGACTCCGCCACGGAGGAGTCGAACGTCACCGTCCGGTTCTCGCCGGGCGCCCAGTCGCCGACGAACGCCTGCCCGCCGCCCTGCCCGAGGGTGACGCCGGGCGCGGTCGTGGTGCCGGAGACGACCGCGTCGCGCGCGGTCTCGTCGCCGACGTTCGACAGCGTGACGGCCACGTCGCCGCTGCCGCCGACCTGCGCGTCGGTGTCGGTCTCGATGACCGCGAAGCGGGCGCCGTCGTCGACGACGATGGTCAGGTCGAAGTCCTCGATCCCGCGGCGGTCCTTGTGGTCGTTGAACTCGGGGATGATCTCGAAGGTGTACCGGTAGCGGGCCGTCGCCTCGACCTCGTACCGGCCGTCGGGCACGTCGTCGGGCACCGTCACGTCGAGCGGCACGGAGACCGGGCTCGCGGCGGTCCGAACGTCTCCGACCGGGATCTTGCCGTCCTCTACGTCGATCGGCACGCCGCTGTCGTCGATCTCGAGGGTGAGCCCGCGAGCGGTGGTGACGCGGGAGTCAAGCTGGTTGCCGATCGACATCTCGCCGGTGTTGACGATGTCGATCGTGAGGGTCGACTCGGCGCCGCTCGGAACCGTCCGCTGGGTGGCGAACAGTTCCAGCACGGGCGACCCGCGGACCTGTCTGGGGGTCGGATTCGACTCCGTCTGCGCGACGGTGCCGTCGGCGGTCGGACCGTCGACTCCCGACAACGCGGCGACGTCGCCGCCGGACGGCGCGCCCGCGCTCGGCGCCGCGGCGCCGGCGAGCGAGACGCCGACGAGCAGTGCGCTCGCCGCGACGACGGCGAGCGCGGCCGTCGCGAGCCGCGTCGGCCGGCTCATCGGTCACCTCCGCCGTCGCTTGGGGTGCGTTTGGTCGCGAACGGCGACCGGTCGTACCGCGGCGGAGCGTGACGAGTCATAGGTTCCTGTCAGTCGCCATCGAAATAAGCGTGTTGAATGAATGTTCAATCAGGGCCGATATATAGTCGGCGCCAGTATCCAGAACATGGACGGACCGTTCGCGGAGCCGACGAACACGCGGGAAGCGATCCTCGGCGCGGCGTTCCGCGCGCTCCGGAAGCACGGGTACGCGAGCGTCACGATCCAGCGGATCGGCGACGAGTTCGACAAGAGCCCGTCGCTGGTGTACCACCACTACGACGGCAAAGACGACCTGCTCGTCGACCTCATGGGGTTCCTGCTCGACGAGTTCGAGGCCTCGATTTCCGACAGCGGCGACCCCCCGCCCGTCAGCGGCGGCGACTCGCAGCCGGCCGCCGAGGCGCCTCCGGAGCGCTCGGCCCGGGACGAGCTCGACATCTACCTCACGGCAGCGGTCGATCCCGCGTCCCTCGACGGCGCCTACGCACCGGACGCGCAGTTCGTCACGGTGATGACGGAGCTCCGCGCGCAGGCCGCGAACGACGAGGCGTACCGCGAGCACTTCGACCGCAGCGACCGGGTCTTCGGCGAGTACCTAGAGCGGCTCGTCCGCGAGGCCGCGGCCGAGACGGAGGCGCCCGACGGGCACGCAGCGGGAGCCAGCCCACCATCGGTACCTGTTGAGGAGGTCGTCGCGACCCTCCAGACGTTCGCGACCGGGGGGATGTTCCGCTGGACGACGACCAACGGGGGAGCCTGGGTCGACGACTCCCGCGCCGGGATCGACGGGTACCTCGAACGGGTCCTGCCGCTGGTGGAGACGGACGAAGCGGACTGAGTTCGCTCTCGGCGGCGACTGGCCTCGTTTCCGGCGGCTGCCGGGAGGAAGGGGACCGGTTCAGCGGTCGGTGACGCCGTCGGCGTCCATCTTGGAGACCTCCTCTTCGAGCCACTCGCGGAGCCACTTCACGCGTTTGATCCGCTGGTGGGCGATGCTCTCGGCGGTGTCGGAGACGACGCGGTCGGTATGGTCGTGCGCTCGCTGGAGCACGCGGTCGACCATCTTCGCGGAGTCCATGTGCGTGCGCGACTCGTACCCCATGCGCAACAGCATGAGGACCGCGCCGTTGGCGCCGACCTTGTCGAGCACGTCGGCCTCGATCAGACACCGGCTCTCGAGGGGCACGTCGTCGAGGTCGCCGGTGTACGAGTGGTCGACGACCGCCCCGCACACCTCCTCGATGAACGACTCGGGGTAGTTGCCGCGGCTCTGGAGGTACTCGCGGGTGACGCGCGCGCCGGCCTCCGCGTGGACGTCCTGCTCCGCCTCCAGCTTGGCGACGTCGTGAAAGACGGCCGCGACGCGGACCACGTCCACGTCGGCGCCCTCCGCCTCGGCGATCTCTGTCGCGAGGTCGACGACGTTGAGGATGTGGTTGAACCGGTACGACGCCGAGTGCCAGGGGTACCAGCGCATGCGCCCGCCGTCGTCCTCGCTTTCGACGCTGGCCGCGAGGTAGTCGCGGACGAAGCCTTTCATCTCCTCGAAATCCTCGTCGCTCACCTCCGTTTCCTTAATTTCGACGCCCACCGGGACCACCTCGGGCGAAAAGATCGTGATTCATTACCGTAGGCGAGGAGCGTTTCGGTCTTAGGCGTTACGACGGAGTCTTCGGGCGCGAGACGGCCGTCGCTAGCGGCCGCCTTCCGGCGATGCGGCGAGCGTTGACGCGACGCGAGACGCTTAACAGGGTCGCGGGCGCACCGACTGCTATGTTGAGTCCCTTCGGGAACGACGACCGCGCTCGGTTCCAGCGGGCCGCGGCGGTGAACGTCGCGGGCAACGCGGCGAAGATAGCCGTCGTGGGCGCGACGGGGCTCGCGTTCAACAGCGTGGCGCTGCTGGCCGACGCCGCGCACTCCGTCGCCGACCTCGTCGCCAGCGCGGTCGTGTTCGTCTGGGGGGGATCGCGGTACGAGAGCGCGGACGAGACGCACCCGCACGGCCACCAGCGGATCGAGCCGCTGACGGCGCTGTTCGTCGGCGCGACGGTGGCGGTCCTCGGGCTGCTCCTGTTGCGCGAGTCCGTGCTCGGGTTCGTCGGCCCGGTGGAGGTGCGGGCGAGCCTCCTCCTCGCCGGGGCGCTGCTGTTCGCGATGGCGGACATGTACCTGCTGTATCGGTACACGGAACTGGTGAACGCCGACCTGGGCTCGACGGCGCTCGCCGCCCTCGCGGTCGACTGTCTCAACGACATCTACACCACGATCGCCGCCCTGGTCGGCGTGTTCGGCGTGTTCCTGAACGTGCCCGTTCTCGATCCCGTCGCCGGCGCGCTCGTCAGCCTCCTCGTCGTCTACCAGGGGATCGAGATCGGCCGTGAGAACGTCACGTACCTCGTCGGGGGCGCGCCGCCGCCGGGCGACCGCGAGCGCGTGGTCGCCGCCCTCCGCGACAACCCCGCCGTCGAGGGCGTCCACGACCTGACCGTGTTCTACGACGGAACCGACCTGGAGGTCGAGGTCCACGTCGAGGTCGACGGGGAGATGACGCTCCGAGAGGCCCACAGCGTGGAGACGGAGCTCGTCACGACCCTGCGCGGACTGGAGGACGTCGGCGACGTCCACGTCCACCTCGATCCGTCTGGCCTCGGCGAGTGGAAGGACGCGCCGGAGGCGCCCGACTCCGCGGCCGATCGCGGGGACGACGCCGGCCCGCGAGAGTGACCGTCGGCGGGGGTCCGAAACCGCCGGTGTCGTGCGGGTTTTGCCCCCTCGTCACGTACAAATCGGTATGCTTGGTCGCCGCTGGCTGGAGATGACGTGGCGGGACGGACTGTTCGCACACTGGCCCGTCGACCCGTCGACCGTCGCCGCGGCGCTGCCCGACGGGCTCTCGGTCGCGACTCACGACGGCGACGCGTACCTCGGCGTCGTCCCGTTCGTGATGGATGACATCCGTCCGCGCGGGGTTCCACGAGGGCTGTCGTTCCCCGAACTCAACCTCCGGACCTACGTCGAGGGGCCGAACGGTCCCGGCGTCTACTTCTACAGCCTCGACGCCGACGATCGTCTCGGCGTCGCGGTCGCCCGCGGGCTGTTCCGGCTCCCGTACTACCGCGCCGAGACCGACGTTCGGGGCACCGCGGCGAGCGGCGGCGCGGGGCAGGGAGGCGTCGACGCGGACGCGCGCGACGCCGTCCGCTTCGCGAGCCGTCGCGTCCACGAGGGCGTCCCGCACGCGCGGTTCGACGCGACCTACGCGCCGGCCGGCGAGGCGTTCACCCCGGATATCGGGTCGCTGCCGGCGTTTTTACTGGAGAACTACCGGTTCTACACCGCGGGAGAGAGCGGGCAGCTGTACGTGGGCGAGATCGAACACGACCCGTGGACGCTGCGGCCGGCCGAGGCGGATATCCGGGCGAACACGCTGTTCGCGGCGAACGGCTTCGAGGCCCCCGACGGCGACCCGATCCTCCACTACGCCGAGCCGATCGCGGTCACCGCCGACCGGATCAGGCGGGCCTGACGCCGAGCGGAGCGTCCGCGGCCGGAAGCGACCGCGACCGGCCGGCTACGGGAACAGTCCGCGGTACTCGTGAGCCTTCGCGGTGCGCTCCAAGGCGAGCGTGTAGGCGGCGGTCCGCAGGTCGGGGAGCTCCTTCGTGTCGTACTGTTCGACGGTCTTGTCGAAGGCGCTCCCGATGCGCCGCTCAAGCTCGGCGTTAACCGTCTCCAGCGGCCACGAGAACTCCTGCGCGTTCTGGACCCATTCCAGGTAGGAGACGATGACGCCGCCCGCGTTCGCGAGGATGTCCGGCACGACCTGGATGTCGCGCTCGGTGAGCGCCTTGTCGGCCGCGACGGTCGTCGGGCCGTTCGCCGCCTCGACGACCGCCGACGCACGGAGGTCGTCGACGTTGTCGGCGGTGATCACGCCCTCGACGGCGGCCGGGATGAGCACGTCGACGTCGAGCGTGAGCAGCTCCGCGTTGGTGATCTGGTCGGGGTCGTCCCAGCGGGAGTCGGCGGTGCTCGCGCCGCCGCGGATCTCGCCCGCGACATACTCCTCGACCAGTCCGCCGGCGTCGACGTGCGCGCCGAGCGCGGCCACGTCGAGCCCGTTGGGGTCGTAGGCCGCGCCCGACACGTCCGAGGTGGCGACCACGTTGGCGCCCCCCTCGTCGAGGAGTCGGGCCGCGTTCGACCCGACGTTCCCGAACCCCTGAATCGCGATCGTCGTGTCCGACAGGTCGCGGTCGAGGTACTCGAAGAGCCGCTCCGTGACGAGCGAGACGCCGCGACCGGTCGCCTCCACGCGACCCGGCGTCCCGCCGATCTCAAGCGGCTTCCCGGTGACGACCTGCGGGACGGAGTACCCCTCGTACATCGAGTAGGTGTCCATCATCCACGCCATCGTCTGCGGGTTCGTGTTCATGTCCGGCGCGGGCACGTCGATCTCGGGACCGATCATCCGACGGATCCCCTCGGTGTACCGCCGGGTGAGCCGTTCGAGGTCGCGTTCGGTGAGGTCTTTCGGTTCGCAGATCACGCCGCCCTTGGCGCCTCCGTACGGGAGGTCGACCAGGGCAGTCTTCCACGTCATCCACCCGGCGAGCGCCTCGACCTCTCGCTGCGTGACCGTCGGGTGGAACCGAACGCCGCCCTTGAACGGTCCGCGGGCGCTGTCGAACTGACAGCGGTACCCCTCGAACACCTCGACCTCCCCGGACTCCAGCTCTACCGGGAGCGTCACCTTCAGCGTGCGTTCCGGGTGCTTGAGCCGCTCGAACACCCCGTGGTCCACGTCTGCGTACTCCTCGGCGCGGTCCATCTGGGCGAGCATGTTCTCGAACGGATCGTCGGCCATGGCGACCACGACTCGATCGTTCGTGATATTGGTTTCGGCAAGTTTCTCCTTTGATAGATGATAACAATCACGGCAATCGACGCCCGCGGATCGGCGCTCGCACGTCGAAGCCTTCCGGCCACGTCCGACCGGACTTATACGTCGGGGGGAACAAGCCGCGGACATGACACACGGACACGCGACGGGGGACCGTCGATGACGGCACAGACGCTCCATCCCCGAGTCCAGGTCGTGTGGGTCCTCCGCGCGGTGCTGCTGTCTGCGCTCGTCACCGCTCCCTTCGTCGGCGGCGCGTACTTCGAGTACCTCCCGCGGTGGGCACCGGTCGCCGTCGGAGGGGTCGTCCTGACGCTCACCGTCGCCCACGCGCTGTTGCGGTACCGACGCTGGAGCTACGAGATCCGCGAGGACGCGATCTACCTCGACCGCGGGGTGGTCACGCAGGTCCGGACGACGGTGCCGCTGGTGCGGATCCAACACGTCGACTCCCGCCGCGGTCCGGTCGAACGGACGGTCGGGCTCGCCTCCTGCGTGGTGTACACCGCCGGATCGCGGGGCGCGGACGTGCGGATCCCGGGACTCACGCCGGACGGCGCGAGCGACCTCCGCGAGGAGTTGAAGCGGCTGGCGATCCGCGCCGACGGGGAGGACGCGGTGTGAAGCTTGCGCCGCAGTCGGTCCCGTACCGCGCGCTCCAGAAGGCGGCCGGGACCGCCGTCGCGCTGTTCGTGATCGTGAACAGCGGCGGCTTCGGGCTCCCGTTGGCGGTCGGCGGGGGCGCCGCCATCCTCCTCGTCACGTTCGCCTACGAGGTCGCGTACTACCGCCGGTTCGAGTACGTCCTCACCGAGGACACGCTCGACATTTCCTCCGGCGTCATCTCGCGACGCGAGCGGGAGATCCCGTACCGGCGGATCCAGAACGTCGACGTGAGCCGCGGCGTGATTCAGCGGGCGATCGGCGTCGCCGCGGTCGACTTAGAGACCGCCGGCGGCTCCAGCACCGAGGGGTCGATCCGCTTCGTCACGCCCGACGAGGCGACGCGGCTCCAGCGCGAAGTCCAGCGCCGGAAGTCCGGACGCGCCCGCCGAGACGACGACGCCGAGGCGTCGGGGACCGACGCCGACGAGTTCGGCCCCGGTGGAGACGACGCGTTCGGCCCCGACGAGGAAGTGTTGTTCGCCATCTCGCCCGGCGAGCTCGCCATGGTCGGCGCGCTGTCGTTCGACGGGCGCCTGATCGGGCTGCTGGCGTTCCTCAGCTCCGGGTCGTTCCCGGTGCTGTCGAGCTTCCTGCCGGAGACCTCGGCCGCCGCGCTGACCGCGACCGCGATCGTCGGGGTCGCGGCCCTCTTCATCGCGTCGTGGCTCATCGGCGCGGGCGTCGCCTTCTCGAACTACTACGGGTTCCGGCTCTCGCGGGCCGGCGACGAGCTGCGCTACGAACGCGGGCTGTTCCGGCGATACAGCGGGTCGATCCCGACGGAGAAGATCCAGGCGCTGCGGATCACCGACAACCCCGCCAAGCGCGCGCTCGGCTACGCGAGCCTCTCTATCGAGACGGCGGGATACGCCCCCGGACAGGGGAGCGAGTCGGGCAACCAGTCCGCCGTCCCGATCGCCGCCACCGACCGCGTCTACCGGCTCGCACACGAGGTCGAGTCGTTCGGGACGCCGGAGTTCAACCGCCCGCCGAAGCGGATCCGCTGGCGGTACGTCATCCGGTACACGCTGATCGTCGGCGTCCTCACCGGGATCGCGTACGGCGTGAACTGGTACGTGTCGCCGTCGATCCTCTGGTACGGGGCGGCCGCCCTCCTCCTCGCCGTCCCGCCCGCGGCGCACCTGAAGTGGAAACACCGCGGCTACTGGGTCGGCGAGGACCACCTCCTCACGCGGAACGGGTTCTGGAGCCGGACCGTCGCCGTCGTCCCGTACTACCGGATCCAGAACGTGATCGACAGCCGGACCGTGTTCCAGCGCCGGTGGGGCGTGGCGACGATCGTCGCCGACACGGCGGGCACCGGTTCGCTGACCGGCAGCGACGCGGCCGCCGTCGACTTCGAGGTCGGCGAGGCCGAGGCGCTGAAGCAGACCCTCACCGAGCGCCTCGCGACCGCCGTCGCGGCCCGCCGAAGCGACGGGGCCGACTCCTTCGAATGGCTCGACGGCGACGACGAGGGAGAGGACGGAGTCGACGAGACGGACGGAAGCGTCGGGAGTCGCACAGAGGAGGGGAAGCCCGCCGAAGACGAGGAGCCCCCTGGAGGCGAGAAGCCCGCGGGAGACGAGAGGGGCGGCGTCGACGAGGGTGGCGTAGGGAGCGGGGACGCCGGCGACGAACCCGACGACGACGTGGTCGCCGACGCCGAGGCGGACGACGTTGCGAGCGAGGCGTCGTCCGAGGAGGACCTCGATATCCCCGAGGACGGCGTCGTCCGGCCCGACTTCTCGCCGAGCGATCGCGATTACTCGGAGCCCGCGGAGCGGATCGACACCGGAGAGTACGCGGTCGACCAGAACCCGTCGGACGCCGACGTGGCGCACGGGCCGGGATCCGGCGAGGAGCGCGAGGCAGACGGAGACGCGGCGGACGGCGATCGCGACATCGGGGACGGCGACCGCGACGGGGAGGGCGAGACTCCAGACGACCGCTGAGGGGCGTGGCCCGCGCGGCCCCGCCCGCTCACTCGTCGAGGAGCTGTTGTGCGATCGTGTTGCGGAGCACTTCGCTCGTTCCCTCGTATATCTCCGAGAGCTTGGCGTCGCGGTAGAACCGCTCCGCGGGGAAGTCCTTGGTGTAGCCGTAGCCGCCGTGGATCTGGATGCCCTCGTTGGCGACCTCCCGGGCGATCTCCGAGGCGTACAGCTTCGCCTGCGCGGCCTCCTTGATGTAGTCCTCGTCGCGCATCTTCAGGTCGGCCGCCTCGTGCATCAGCAGCTCCGCCGCGCGCGCCTTCGTGTCCATGTCGGCGAGCTTGTGCTGGATCGCCTGGAAGTCGGAAATGGGGCGGTCGAACTGTTCGCGCTGTTGGGCGTAGGATTTCGCCTCGTTAAGTGCCGCGCGCGCAATCCCGACCGACCGGGCCGCGATGGTGATGCGCCCGCCGTTGAGCGTCTTCAGCGCGTGGACGAACCCGTCGCCCTCCTCGCCGAGCAGCCGGTCCTCGGGGATCCACATGTCGTCGAACCGGAGCTCCGCGGTCGGACATCCCTTGTCGCCGAGCTTGTCCTCCGTCCCCTCGACGATGAACCCGTCGTCCTCCTCGGGGCGCACGACGAACGAGGAGATGCCGTTCCGGCCGGCGTCGGGGTCGGTCTTGGCGAACAGGGTGACCGTGTCAGCGACGGAGCCGTTCGAGATCCAGAGCTTGCCGCCGTTCACGACGTAGCCGTCGCCGTCGCGTTCCGCGGTGGTCGACATCGCCGGCACGTCGGAGCCGGCCTCCGCCTCCGAGAGGGCGAACGCGCCGATGTCCTCGGCGGTGTTTAACGCGGTGAGGTACTCCTGCTTCTGGGCCTCGTCGCCGAACTCGTAGAGCATGTTGCCGGCCAGCGAGGTGTGGGCGGCGACGACCGTCCCGAGCCCGCCGGAGCCGCGGGAGATCTCTTCGAGCCCGATCGCGTAGCTGTGGTAGTCGAGGCCCGCGCCCTCGTACTCCACCGGGAACGGCATGCCCATGAGACCGAGGTCGGCCATCTCCTCGACCAGGTCGGCGGGGAACTCGTCGGTCTCGTCGATCTCGGCCGCGCGCGGAACGACCTCCTCGTCGACGAACTCCGCGACGGTGTCGCGTATCTGACGCTGCTCTTCGGTGAGCGTGAACTCCATACCCGAGCCTTTGGCCGGGCGGACTTAGCCGTTTCCACACGATTGTACACGGGTCGTCGGTTCGTCGGAGCTAACGGGAGTCGAGTCGTGCGATTTCGGCCGCCCGTCCCGCGGTCGACGCCCGGCGGACGTTCCACGAGGGTTTTTATGCGTTGTGCCGTAAATACCGGCAACTGAATGAGCGGACGAGAACACGGCCCCGGCGAGGCCGACCTCGAGTGGTGTCACGAGGCGGTCCAGGGGGTCTCGCGGACCTTCGCGCTGACTGTCGACGTGTTAGAGGAGCCGATGGCGTCGCAGATCTGCGTCGGCTACCTCCTCTGCCGCGTCGCCGACACGGTCGAGGACGCGGGTCATATCCCGCCGGACGCCCAGAGCGACGTGTTGCGGACGTACCGGCGATCGATCGATCCGGACGACGAGACGGACATCGCGGCGTTCCGCGCGTCGGTCGACGAGTGGCTGCCCGCGGAGCGCGACGACGACTGGACCGTCGTCGCCGAGGCGCCCACGATCGCTGCGACGTTCGAAGAGCTCGACCCGGAGGCCCAGGATGCCATCGTCCCGCCGGTGTTGGAGATGGTCGACGGGATGGCGATGTTCGTCGAGCGTCACGCGACCGAGGGCGGACTCCGCATCGACGACCGCGACGAGTTGGAACAGTACTGCTACTACGCGGCCGGCACCGTCGGCAACCTCATCACGAACCTGCTCACCCGCGGCGACCTCACCGAGGAGCGCGCGACGCGACTGCGGGAGACCGCCGAGGAGTTCGGCCTCCTCCTCCAGCTCGTCAACGTCTCGAAGGACGTCTACGACGACTACACCGAGGAGAACAACGTCTACCTCCCTGCCGAGTGGCTCGAGGCCGAGGGCGTCGAGCAGGAGCGCGTTGTCCACCCCGAGAACCGCGAGTCGTCCGCGCGGGTCGTCGGCCGGACCGCGGACTACGCCCGCTCGTTCCTCGACGACGCGCAGGCGTACCTGGAGACGATGCCGCTGTCGAACGGGAACACGATGGAGGCGTGGACGGTCCCGTACCTGCTCGCGGTCGGTACCCTCCGAGAGCTCGGGACCCGCCCGGAAGACGCGCTCACCGAGACCGGCGTGAAGGTGTCCAGACAGGAGGTGTTCGCGGTGATGTCCGCGGCGAGCGACGTCGGCCGCGACTCGCTCGCGGAACTGCGCCAGACCATCGCCCGGACGCCGTTCCACCGCGCGGTCGGCTCGGCGGACTGAGCCACCGCGCGTCGCCGCCGCTTTCGTTTTTCCCCGGCATCCCTCGTCGCTCACAGCCGCGACCGCGCCCGGGACACCGCGGGAACGCGCACGCCCGTCGTCTCCCCGAGCGCCTCGGCCGCGCTCAGCAGCCACTCCGCGCGCTCGACACGGGAGTCGAGGTCGCCCGGACCGATCCGGTACCGCTCGACCAGCTCCTCGACGGTCGCGCCCCCGATCCACTCGTCTAGGATGCGGGCGGTCTTCACCGACTCCAGCCACCCCTCGAAGTCGTCCGGGTCGGTCATGTCCGTCGTCAGCTGTGCGGCGTTGCTCCGGGCGAACTGGTAGATGTCGGCCCGCTCGGCGTTGCCGAGGTAGGTGTCCTGCATGTCCGGCGTGTCGCAGATCACCTCGAAGGCGGTGAGCGTCGTCGCCTCGGACAGGTCGGCCGCCGCGCGGAGGCCGGCGACGATCCGCTCGCCGGTCTCCGGGCGGACGTACTGCTTCGAGGTCGTCTCGCCGACCGCCGTCGCGACGAGGCGGTAGTCCTCGACCCCGCCCGTCTCCCGCGCGACCATCTCGGCCGCAACGAGGTCGTCGAC
>NZ_NEWI01000054.1:0-18513 GCF_002135005.1 Halorubrum sp. SD612
CGCTATCGGGATGAGCAGGCCGACGACCGCCAAGGCGCCAATCGCTATCCAATCGCTCATATAGGTCTCCGTAACGTGCTGGGGTTTGGACCGCCCCCTCATAAGCGTTGAGTCTTGTGCGTCCCCGCGTGTGCGGGCCGGTACCGGCCGTTCGCGGTCGAAGCGACGCTGAAGCGACCGAGAGTCCTCGATCGCCCCTCGATCGTGAACCCGCGTGCGAGTGGGGAGGGGGACGGCGATTCGGTGGGAGACGAGGCATCCGATCTTATAAACCGACGCGCGGTCGCGGTGGCGCGTGCCTACGAGCGGGACGGAGGCCCGCGAGGCAGCACGCGCGAGGGGGCGGTGAGCGCTCAGAGAGCGCGAACAGCGAGGCTGGGGAGGCGTGAGGCACGGTACGGTCGCGGTCGAGGGAGACGCGAGTGGGCGGCCACGGAGCGGACGGACGCCCCCTCACCGGTCGCGGAACCCGTCGATACCGAGGTCGTGGAGGTCGGCGGAAACGTCCGCGACGCCCGCTTTCTGCCCGTCGTGGAGGTCGAGCAGTCGCTCTTCGACCTCGTCGTGTTCGCGCGCGAGCACCTGCGCCGCCGACAGCGCCGCGTTGTACGACTTCCCGGCGTCGACGGCGACGATCGGGGCCCCGGTCGGCATGCCGATCACGGAGTCGACCGACTTCTCTTGAACCGGCACGCCGATCACGGGGACCGGATACGCGATCGAGGCGGTCATGTTCGGCAGGTCCGCGGACTTCCCGCCCGCGCCCGCGACGATCACGTCCAGCCCGCGGGCCGTCGCCGTCTCCCCGTACGCGTACATCAGCTCCGGCGTCCGGTGCGCGGAGACGACGTAGCTCTCGTAGGTGAACCGCGCGTCCGGCGCGTCGCCGAAGTCGGTCTGCTCCGCGAAGCCGAGGTCCTCGAGCGCCTCGTAGGCGCCCTCCATGACGGGGAGGTCCGAGTCGGAGCCCATGATGATCCCCACGTCGGGGGTGGTCGACGGGTCGGCGTCCGCCGCAGCCTCCGATTCGAGCCGCTCGATCAGGTCGTCTACCGTGGTCATGATCGGGCGTTCGGCGGAGGGCTACAAGGAACTCCCGGATGCGGCGACGCCGGTGTGCTCCGTCTCCCGGACGGCGTTCAGAGGTACGGGCGGAGCAGGGCGCCGTCGTGGAGGGCGGTTGGGACCGCCTCGAACCACCGTGCGGCGCGGATCTCGTCGGGAGAGACACCGAGACCGGCGGCGTCGGGAATACGCCCCGCGGCGCGGGCCGCGTAGACGACGTACTCAGCCTCGAACGCGACCGCACCGCTCTCGGCGCCGACGTACGACTGCTCGAAGACGACGACCGGGTCGTCGATCGCCGCGTCGAGTCCCGTCTCCTCGCGGACCTCCCGCGCCGCCGCGGTCGGGGGCGACTCGTCGGGTTCGACCGCGCCGCCCGGAAGGACCCACCCGTCCGACCACGAGGTCTTCACGAGCGCAATCCGACCGTCGGGGTCGCGGACGCGGGCGGCGGCGGTCAAGCCGGTTCCCGCCTCCGCCCACTCCCGAAGGGCCTCGATCCGCTCTTCCGGGAGCCGGATCGACTGCGACTCGCGAGGGGCGCCTGACGCGACACCGCCGGGAGCGTTGTCAGACATCGGGGCGAGCTACGCGTCGCGGAACGTCAGTCCGTCCCGGAGTTCTCGCGCGTGTGAGAGCAGCGCGTCGCGGTCGGCCCCGTCGTCGCTTCCGCCTGTCACGGTCAGATGCCCCATCTTCCGGAGCGGGTACACGTCGTCTTTGCCGTACCAGTGGAGGTCGGCGTCGGGCGCGGAGAGGACGGACTCGACGTTCCGGAGCGTCGCCGGTCCGGTCGCCTCTGCGTCACCGAGGACGTTCGCCGTGACCGCGGGCGCGACGAGGTCGGTCGGGCCGAGCGGCCACCCCAGCACGGCGCGGACGTGGTTCTCGAACTGCGAGGTGCGCGCGCCCTCGATCGTCCAGTGCCCGGAGTTGTGCGGGCGCGGCGCGATCTCGTTGACCAACACCTCCCCCTCGCGGGTCTCGAACAGTTCGATCCCGTAGACGCCCCGGCCGTCGAGGACCGCCAGTACGTCGCGGGCGACCGACTCCGCCTCGGCGACGACCGCGTCGTCGGCGCGGGCGGGACTGACGCTCTCGCGGAGGATCTCCTCGCGGTGGACCGTCTCGGTGACCGGGTACGTCCGCGTCTCGCCGTCGGCGCCTTTCAGGCCCATCACGGCGATCTCACGCTCGAAGTCGAGGAACTCCTCGGCCATCGCCGCGCCGCCGATCTGGTCGAGCGCGGCGGCCGCCTCGTCGGGCGTCTCGACCGGGACGTTCCCGCGGCCGTCGTAGCCGCCCTCGCGGGCCTTCAGCATGACGCCGCCGAACTCCTCGACGACGCGTTCGAGCCCCTCGGCGGTGGCGACCGCGACGAACTCGGGGACCGGGATCCCCGCGTCGGCGAGCGCCTCCTTCTGGACCAGCTTATCCTGAATCGTCTCCAGCGTGGCCGGGTCGGGGTGGACCGGCACGTCGTGGTCCTCGCTCGCGGCCGCGAGGACCGCCGGGTCCGCGAGCTCGATCTCGAAGGTCAGGGCGTCGACGCGGGCCGCCAGTTCGCCGATCGCGTCCGCGTCGTCGAAGTCCGCGACGATCTGGTCGGCCGCGACGGGCGCCGCCGGACAGTCGGGCGTCGGGTCCAACACGACGAGGTCGACGCCGAGCGGCGCGGCGGCCTCGGCCAGCATTCGGCCGAGCTGGCCGCCGCCGACAACGCCGAGCGTCGGCCCCGGAAGAGTGATCGACATGTGCGGGTCGGTACCCAACAGAGATGAATAAGTATTGCCAATCGACCCGTCGAATACACACAGATACGGATCAAAGCCGAGAGAGCTGCCTCGGTGCGTCGGAAGGACAGACGGGACGAACCGACAGGCTGAGCGGGGGCCGAAGGGGACAGACCGACGAGCCGAACGAGGGGCGGACGGGACGAACCGACAGGCCGAGCGAGGGGCTGGGAGGGCGAGTCAGACGGAGATCCGTTCGAGGTCGCTCTCGAGTTCGTCGACGAACTCGTTGTACGTCTCGACGAAGCCGCGGAACCGGTCGGCGTACTCCCGGACGTCGGCCGCGGAGGGGGCGCCGTACTGCGAGAGGAGGTAGAGCCCGCCGGACCCCCCGATCCGGAGGTACGAGACGGCCCCCTCGTCGTGTTTCAGCTCCCAGCGGTCGCCCTTGACGCGCGCGGTGAACGTCCCGTAATCGTCTCCCTCGTACCGGTGTATCTCCCCGGCGATCACCGCGCAGGTGTCGCGGATCTCGTCGAGGACGCGGTCGCGCTCGGCCACCACGCCCTCGGTGGTCGCCGGCTCGGGGAACTCCGCGCTCACGCCGTCGAGAACGCCCGAGAGCGAGTCGACGTGCTCGTTCCACGCGGCAACGAACGCCGCGTAGTCGTCGAGCGCGGTCGAAAGCGCCGCCGGCTCCGGCGGCTGCTTCGTCGAGATCACGTACGTGTCCGAGCCCGACTTCGGCGAGAACAGGAGGAACTCCAGCTCGCCAGCCTCGTGTTTCACCGTCCACTCGCCGCCGGGCGTCGAGAGCGTTTCGCGCCCGTAGTCGCCACCCTGGAGCCGCGCGAGCTGGTAGGCGATCCGCCCCGCGTGGTCGCGCACGGCGGCGACTATCTCGTCGCGGCGCTCCGCGACGGCCGCGGCGTCGCGCACGTCGAGGTCGATTCCGAGGTCTGCCTGCGTCGTCACGGGTTCACTGGGCGCGCCACTCGGTTAACCGGTTCGGGTCGGCGTCCGGTCCGCGGTCGTCTATCTACGCTTCCCCGCCGATCAGCGGCGGCGCAGTCACTCGATCGTCTCGCGTATCGCTCGAATCCGCTCCGGCTCGTCGAGCCCCGAGCGGATCACGACCGCCGAGACGGCGTCGCCGTCGGCGACCGGTGCGTCGCCGCTCAGTATCGCGTCCGAGCCGGTCTCGTCGGCGAGCCAGCGCCGCCCGTCGGCGATCGCCTCTCGGTTGAGCCACGCGGGCGGGCCGCCGACTACGAGGAGGGTCCGGTCGGCGCGCCCGCCGGCGACCTCGATCGTGTTCTTCCCGCGGGTCGCCTTCCGGATGACCGTCTCGATCGCCGACACCGCGGCGCTCGTGTCCACCTCGGCGGGCTCATCGGAGCCGAACAGCCCGAGCCCAAATCGGGACCCCGAGTCGGGCGGGTCCACCGCCTGCGTCGCGTGGCCGATCGCCGCGATCTCGCCGTCGCTCCCCACGGCGCGCGCGATGTCGCTCGCGTCGAGCACCTGCTGTGGCGTCTCCGTTCCGTCCGGCGTCTCGCCGGCGCCGAACAGCGCCGCGATCCGTTCGGCGGCGACCTCGTTCAGTCGCCCGCGGGCGTCCCCGAGCGTCTCTCTAGATCGGATCCACGCCGCGTTGTCGAAGGGGAAGACCGCCGCGCAGCGGTCCGAGAGCGCGTCGAGCGTCCGCGCGGCGTTCCGCTCGGCCAGCGGCCGATGGAGCGTCGGCGGCGCCGGGTCGCCGCCCGGTCCCGCAGCAACGGCCCCGTCGGTGGGCGCGCCCGCGGGGCCGTCCGACGCGCTCGCGGGACCGCCGTCGTCCGGTTCCTCCGTCTCGCCCGGCGTCGGGAGGAACCCGAAGGCGTAGACGGGGGCGTCGTAGAGCCGGGAGAGCTCCTCGGCGAGCGCAGGGGCCGCGCCCGCGCCGGCCGCGCCGCCGAGGCCGACGACGAGCAGGAACGCCTCCGCGAGGGAGGGCCGCTGGTCGTCCAGCGCCCTGCCGAGTTCGCTCGCGTGGGCGTCGCCGAGCCGGCGGCCCGCGTGGAGGTCGCCGCCGAGCCCGTCCCCGCCCGCGGCGTCGCCGAACCGGTACCGACGCTCCTCGCCGAGGGCGTCCAGCGCCCCGAGCGCGTCGATGTCCGTGTCGAAGGCGTGAACGCCCGCGAGGAACGGATCGCCGCCGCGGTCGGCGGCGAGTCGGTCGGCGATCCGCCCCCCGGCCCCGCCGAGGCCGATGACGTGTAGTCGCATACGTACCCCGGTCGTCGACCGGGGATAAATGACTTCGGCTCGCCGCGGCCGACGGGTTAGACGGCCGAGTGGTCCGACGACCGCGCGCTCGACACACCGGGCCCCGCGAGGACTCAGAATTCGGGGCCCCGCGACGACTCAGAATTCGTCAAGCCGACGCTGGCCGGCGGGGACCTCGGACCCCGGGTCCGGCTCCACGCCGAGCAGGCGCAACAGCGCGGTGTCCGCGAACGTCAGCGCCAACACGAGGATGATCGGCGCGAGGAACAGGCCGTGGAAGCCGAACACGACCGGGCCGAAGATGTACGCGAGCATGAGCAGCCCGACGTGCGTCGTCTCGCCGCTGAAGTACGGTCGGAGGACGATGTCCGGGACGGTGTCGACGACCACGACCGCGACGGCGAGGAACCCGGCAACGTAGACGAGCAGCGAGACCTCGCCGTCGAGCGCGACGGGGACAGACATCGCCGCCGCGAGCGGGATGTAGACGATCTTCATGCCGATCACGGGGATCAGACTGGCGACGCCGGTGAGCGCGCCCGCGAGCGTCGGGTACGGGATCTCGACCGCGGCGGGGGCGACCGCGTTGTACCCGAGGTAGGTGACGACCGCGATGACCCCGATGGCGATCACGTTGAGGAGGTTCCCGTACAGCACCGCCTCCAGTTCTGCGTCGGCGGTCTCGAGGTACTCGCGGACGATCGCGTCGTCGTCGAAGCTGAGCAGCCAGTCGTGGAACTTGTCGCCGTCGATGAGCAGGTAGTAGGTGACGACCACGGTGATGAGCAGGTTCAGGGCGACCCCGGAGACCGTGTTCGCTAGGAGCGACGCCTGCTCGGAGACGAGGTCGATGAGCGGGTCGAACTGCCCGGAGCGGTACGCGGTGAGCAGTTCGTCGGCCGTCGGGTTCGACAGCTCCGCGAGGTCCCCGATCACCGAGTTCTCCGCGCCGATGGTGTCCGCCACGGGGTACTGTTCGATGAACCGCCGCGCCTCCAGGATTAGCAACACCAGCGTGTAGCTCACCAGGCCGATGAGCGGGACGCCGATGAGCGACAGCGACACGACCGCGCGCACCCGAGACGGGAGCCGGAAGCGTTCGAGCCGGTGGTAGAAGCGCCGCGTCGAGTAGTAGAGGAAGACGGCGACGGTGAGCGGGGCGACGAACCGATAAGCCACGTAACCGGCGACGATCGCGACCGCGAGGCCGAAGAGGGCGACGACGAACCGCTTCTCGTCCATGGGCCACGGTCTTCAGGCCTCGGTATAAACTATGGTGGTCGTAACGGTCCCGTCCGCCGGGACCGCACGGGGAGTCGTGCGCGACGGGACCGACCGCGGGTGGCGGTCGCGCCGATCCCAAAACCCCTAACGGCGGGGGGTGAATGGAGACCCATGACCGACATTCACCCGGACCAGCGCGTCGCGGTGCTGGCGGACTCACAGAACCTGTATCACTCGGCACAGAGCTTCTACTCGCGGAACATCGACTACTCCGGCCTCCTCGACGGGGCCGTCGCGGACCGGTCGCTGGTCCGCGCTATCGCGTACGTGATCCGCGCCGACTCCCCCGAGGAGGAGAGCTTCTTCGAGGCGCTCCGCGACATCGGCTTCGAGACGAAGATCAAGGAGATCAAGACGTTCGCGGACGGCTCGAAGAAGGCCGACTGGGACCTCGGGATGAGCCTCGACGCCGTCTCGCTCGCGAGCCACGTCGACACCGTCGTCCTCTGTACCGGCGACGGCGACTTCGCCCGGCTCTGCTCGCACCTCCGTCACGAGGGGGTCCGGGTGGAGGCGATGGGGTTCGGCAACTCCGCCGCCGACGAGCTGATCGAGGCCGCCGACGACTTCGTCGACCTCGCGGAGGACGAGGAGAAGTTCCTGTTGTAGGAGCCACCCGAAGGGCTACCCGAGCAGCGTCGACAGCGCGCGCTCGACCGTCGCCGCCGCCGCCTCCACCTCGCGCACTCGGACGTACTCCCGCTCGGCGTGCGCGACGGCCCCGCTTTCGTCGGCAAGATCCCCCGGACCGAACACGACCGTCGGCGCCGGCGCGAAGTACGACGCCTCCGTCGCCGCGCCGAACGGGCGCACGCCCCCGCCGCGCCCGCTCGGGAGACCGACGGCGTCGCCCGCGTCCCGTGCCGCGGCCGCGACGGTTCGGACGAGTTCGTGGTCTGGTTCCGTCGCGAACGCCTCCAAGAACGGCGACTCGCGGTCGGTGAGCGCGACCGCGGTGTCGACGTCGCCGGAGTCCTCCCCAGCGCCGTCGCCGAGCGACGCCCGCACCGCGGCCGCGAGCGACTCACGGAACTCCTCGGCGGACTCCGGCGGGACGCTGCGCCGATCGACCGTGATCTCGCAGTCCGCCGGCACCTGGTTCGTCGCCGCACCCCCCTCGATGACGGTCGGGGTGAGCTTCGGCGACCCGAGCTGCGGATGGTCGGCTGCGTCCGCGTCGAACGTCCGGATCGCCGCGAGCGCGTCCTCCGCGGCGGCGACCGCGTTCGCGCCCGCGAACTCCGCGGCGTGGGCAGCCGTTCCGGACAGCTCGACGGTCGCCTGAAACCGGCCCTTGGCCGCGGTACAGGCGTCGAGCCCGGTCGGCTCGCCGACGAGGAACAGGTCGCCGTCGAGTCGGTCGTCGGTCCCCGGGAGTCGGCCCGTCAGCGCCGCCGCGCCGAGCGACAGCGCCTCCTCGTCGGGCGTGAGCGCCAGCGTGATCCGGCCCCGCTCGGGGTCGGCGGCGAGGAAGCCCGCCAACAGCGCCGCAAGCGGTCCCTTCGCGTCGCAGGCGCCGCGCCCGCGGATCACCGCTTCGCCGGCCGCGGCGTTCGCCTCGGGGCCGCCACGCTCGTCCGCGCTCGCCTCGCCCCGCTCGAACGGGACGTGCGGCGTCACCGTGTCGAGGTGCGTGTTCAACACGAGGTGCGGGCCCGAATCGGGCGCCGGGGATCGCTTCTCCGCGAGGACGCAGCCGTCGGCGTCGACGACGGGGTCGGTCGCGCGAGCCGCGAGCGTCTCGACGACGAGCTCGCGCATCGCTTCGACCGACTCGTGGGAGGCGATCGGGACCGCGTCTTCGAGGAACGAGACCGGGTCGAACTCGTCGTCGCGGCCCGGGGTGGCGTCGCTCCGGTCGCTCATCGCGGGTCGGCGGGGAGCGTCCCCGAGAACTCGTGGGCGACCGGACCGGTCAGGGTGGCGTGGCCGCGGTCCGGAACCGCGATCTCCAGCTCGCCGCCCGGGGGGCGGCTCACCGCGGTCTCGCCCTCGATCAGCCCGAGCCGGCGGGCGGCCGCGACGACCGCGACCGCGCCGGTGCCGCAGGACCGCGTCTCCCCCTCGACGCCGCGCTCGAATGTGCGCTGGTCGAGCACCGCGGGGCCGTCGCCCGACCCGTCGTCGACGACGGCCGCGAGGTTCACGTTCGCGCCCTTGGGGAAGGCGTCGGCGTGACGGACCGGCGGCGCGACCGCGTCGAGGTCGACCGCGTCGATGCCGTCGGGGTCGTCGCGCCCGCCGTCGACGAACGCGACCGCGTGTGGCACGCCGGTGTTGACGGCGGTGACGGGCAGCCCCGCGACCGGCTCGTCGACGAGGGGCTCGTCCGCGAGGGCGCCCCCGCGGGCGGCCGGAACGCGACGCGGGTCGAACGCCGGCTCGCCCATCTCGATGGTGGCCGCGGTCGCGTCCGCGTTCACGGTCGCCCGCCGGGTCCCGGCCTGCGTGTCGATCATGAACTCGCGGTCACCCGTTCGGTCGTTGGCCCACCGCGCGACGACGCGGGCGCCGTTGCCGCACATCGTCGCCGTGGAGCCGTCCGGCTGGACCAGCGTCATCACGACGCGGGTCGGGTCGAACCGCTCAGCGACGCTAAGGAAGAGGACGCCGTCGGCGCCGCGGTGGTCCCCGTCTCCCTCGACGCCCGTCCCGCGGTCGCAGTGCGCGCGCGCGAACGCCGCGCGGTCGCCGACGCCCTCGGCGTCCGCGTCGACGACGATGAAGTCGTTGCCGGTGCCGTGGTACTTCTCCACCGGGACGGCGTGGGCGCTCATCGGTCGCCCTCCGATCGGCCGGCTCGGTCGCGCGGGATCTCGCGTTCGACCGTCGTCAGGTCGCCGAGCGTCTCCCTGCGGCGGGCGATCGTCGCGGTTCCGTCGTCGAGCGCGACCTCCGCGGGCCGCGGTCGTGAGTTGTATTGGCTCGCCATCTCGTACCCGTAGGCGCCCGCGACGCCGACCGCAAGGAGGTCTCCGCGGACCGGCTCGGCGAGCGCTCGGTTCTCACAGAACGCATCGCCGGTCTCACAGATAGGTCCGGCGACCGTGACAGGGGTTGCCTCCCGCTCTCCGACGGGGGGCGCGTCGCCGCCCTCGCGCCCCCGCCCGCTCCCCAAGTTGCGGATCGGGTGGTACGCGTCGTACATCGCCGGACGGAGCAGGTCCGTCATCCCCGCGTCGACGCCGACGACCGTCTCGTCCGGCGTCGGCTTCACCGTATTCACGCGCGCCAGGAGGACGCCGGCGTCGGCGACGACGTACCGCCCGGGTTCTATCGCGAGGTCGACGCCCTCGGGGAGCGGCGCGACCGCCTCCCGGGTGGCGTCGGCGACGGCCGGCAGGTCGAGCGCCGGGGCGTCCTCCTCGTAGGGGACGCCGAACCCGCCGCCGACGTCGACGTACTCGAGGTCGAGGGGAGCGGCCCCCTCGGCGTCCGGGTCGGTCAGCTCGCGCGCCAGGTCGCCCATGCGCGCGACCAGTTCGCGGTGGCTGTCGAGCTGGTCCGGGTCGATCCCGGAGCCCGCGTGGGCGTGGACCCCGACCGCGTCGAAGCGCTCGGCCGCGTCCCGCGTCACCTCTGCGGCGCGGTCGTACGGGACCCCGAACTTCGCGGCCCCGCCGGTGGTGACCTTCTCGTGGTGGCCCGCGCCGACGCCGGGGTTCACGCGGACGCAGACCCGGCCGTCGTACCCGCGCTCCGCGAGTCGGTCGAGGGTGTCGACCGCGCCGACCGTGACGGTGAGGTCCGGGTCGGCCTCCGCGACGCCGGCGACGTAGTCGAGGTCGCGAGCGGGGGGGTTGACCGCGGTGTAGTGGAGCCGGGAGCCGTCGAAGCCCGCCGCGAGCGCGCGGTCGACCTCGCCCGCCGAGGCGCACTCGGCGTCGAGGCCGGCGTCGCGAACGGTCTCCAAGACGGCCTGGCCCGTGTGCGCCTTGACGGCGTACCGCACGTCCGCGTCGGGGAACGCCGCGAGCAGGCGCTCGCAGTTCTCGCGGACCCGGTCGAGGTCCTGGACGTACAGGGGCGTCCCGTGGGCGTCGGCGAGCCCGCGGAGGCGCCCGGCGTCCCAGTCGCTCACGCGGCGGACCGGGGGGTTGTCGCCGTCCGCCTCGTCGGTCGCTCCCGCGGCCGCCTCGGCGTCGCTCATTCGCGGAGCGCGTCCTCCCGCTGCGTTGCCTCCAGCGTCTCCTCCTCGACGTGCGTCGCCACGACCGCGGGCTTGTACGCCCCGCCCTCGAACAGGTCGTGGTCGCCGACGGACGACTCCACCATCCGGGTGAACGCCCGTCGCTCGGCCGGGAGGTGCCCGTAGATGACCTCCTCCTCGACGAGGTCGTAGACGGGGATTCGGGGGGTCAGCAGGGTGTTCTCGCCGACGACCGTGTTCTCGCCGACGCGGAACCCCGAGGTGACCCGACAGCCCGCACCGAGGGAGACACCGTCCTCGATGATTACGGGCGCGTCCTCGACGGGCTCGAGGACGCCACCGATCAGAGTGTTGGCGCCGAGCTTGACGTTCTCGCCGAGCTGCGCGCAGGAGCCGACGGTGTCACAGGAGTCGACGAGCGTGCCGTCGCCGACGTACGCCCCCATGTTGACGAACGAGGGGCTCATCATGATACAGTCGCTGCCGAGGTACGCCCCGCGGCGGATAGCGGTCCCGTCCGGCGTGTTCCGCGTGCCCCGCTCGGCGAGGTCGGCGGTGTCGCGCAGCGGGAGCACGTCGTGGTAGGTGACGCCGCCGTACTCGCGGGGCTCCGTCTCGCGCAGGCCGAAGTTGAGCAGGATCCCCCGCTTGACCCACTCGTTGGCCTCCCACGAGGTCACGTCGTCGCCGCTCTTCTCTGCGGCGCGGACCTCGCCGGCCTCCAGGGCGGCGAGGAACTCGTCGACGACGGCCGCGTCCTCGTCGGTCGCGTCCGCAGCGGTCAGCCCGTCCTGATAGCGGTCCCACAGATCGGAAACGTCGGCTTCGAGGCTCATTGGATGGTGTATGGATGAGTAGCGGTATTTACTCGTCGAAGTAAGTATGTCTCGTCGTTATTCATCGGCGGCCCCGGCGTCCAGCACGTCGCCGAACCCGTACCAGCCCGGGTCGCGCTCGGCGAGCCACTCGGCGGCGTCGAGCGCGCCCTCGGCGAACACCCCGCGGTCGCCGGCGCGGTGCGTGAGTTCGAGCGTCTCGCGGTTCCCGGCCAGCAGGACCTCGTGTTCGCCGGTCACGTCCCCAGCACGGCGGGCGTGGACGCCGATCTCTCCGGACTCGCGCGGCGCGTCGCCCTCGCGGCCGTGGACGCGATCGTCGAGGTCCTCGCGAACGCCCTCCACGTCGTCGAGGATCGACTTCGCGGTGCCGGAAGGGGCGTCGCGCTTCGCGTTGTGGTGCGTCTCGGTCAGCTCGACGTCGTAGCCCGGCAGCGCCGCGGCCGCCTCGCGGACCGCCCGGCGGAGCGCCGCGACGCCCCGCGCGAAGTTCGACGTCTTGAGGACGGGCACAGCTTCGCTCGCGGCGCGGATGTCGTCGATCTGCGCGTCCCCGAACCCGGTCGTCCCGGTGACGAGGGGGACGCCGGCGTCGGCGCAGGCCGCGGCGTACGCGACCGCCGAGTCGGGGCCGGTGAAGTCGACGAGGGCGTCCGGGGCCTCGCTCGCGAGCAGGTCGTCGAGGCGGTCGGCGTCCCCGACCGCGACGCCCGCGACCGGGTCGGTCTCGGTCCGGTTGACGGCGACCGCGACCGTGACGCCCTCCCGGGCGGCAGCGGCCTCGATCACCTCGCGGCCCATGCGACCGCCGGCGCCCGTCACGGCGATCGACAGGGGGTCGGCGCTCATTCGGCGCCCCCGGTCCCGACGGGAGCGACGGCCGTCGGGTCGATCGTCCCCGGCGCGCGCTCGTCGTACGCGGCCAGCAGGTCTCGGAGCGCCTCGCGGCGTCCCTCGGAGAGCCGCGAGAGGGGCGAGCGGACGCGGGGGGCGCCGCGTCCGCGGAGGTACATCGCCTCCTTCACCGGGATCGGGTTCGTCTCGGCGAACAGCTCGCGGACGAGCGGCGACAGCTCGTGGTGGAGCGTCCGCGCGCGGTCGAAGTCGCCGGAGAGCGCGGCGCCGACCATCGCGCAGGTCCGTTCGGGTTCGACGTTGGCGACCACGCTGATCGTCCCGGTGCCGCCGACCGAGAGGACGGGGAGCGTGAGCCCGTCGTCGCCCGACAGCACCGCGAACGCCTCGTCGCGGGTCCGCTCGATCACCTCGCTGATCAGGTTGAGGTCGCCGGAGGCCGCCTTGTAGCCGCGGATGTTCGGGTGTGCTGCCAGCTCGACGGTGACATCGGCCGGGATCGACCGGCCCGTGCGGCTCGGGACGTTGTAGACGATCTGCGGGAGGTCGACCGCGTCCGCGATGGTCCGGTAGTGGTCGAGGAAGCCCTGCGGTTCGGGCATGTTGTAGTACGGCGAGATGAGCAGCAGGCCGTCGGCGCCCGCGTCGGCCGCGCGCCGCGACAGCGACAGCGCCTCCTCGGTGTTGTTCGAGCCGGTACCCGCGATCACGGGGATGTCGTCGAGCGCGTCGCGGACCGTCTCGATCACTGCGACGTGTTCGTCGTGGCTCATCGTCGCCGACTCGCCCGTCGAGCCGACCGGGACGACGCCGTCGACGCCGGCGCGTTCGAGGTACCGGGCGTTCGCCGCGAGCTGGTCGTGGTCGACCGCGTCGTCCTCGGTGAACGGGGTCGTCATCGCCGGGTAGACGCCCTCGAAGGGCGCGTCGGTCGCCTGGCTGTCCGTCTGCGTCGCGTAGGGTGTCGTGGTGGTCGTGTCTGTCATGGGGTGCTGCGGTGGGTCCGGATCGGTAAGCGGGCCGGTGCGCGCGGGTCGGGGGTCGTCCGGGACGGGGTCGCCACTCCCGCCGGCGGACGGATCACGCGCGTTTTTTCGAGAAGAGCCGCGTCGCTGACGCCGACTGCGGACCGCACGCGGACGCGGATCGGGTCACACCGGTACATGGACCGGTCGCGCGCTTATACGTTGTGCCTCGCGCCGAAACTGCCGCCGCGGCCGGTTGCCCGCCCGCTCTCCGCGGTTCCCGCCTCGGCGGCCGCCGCGTCCGGGAGCGTGCGAGGCGGGGGACACGGCCGATCCGGTCGTCGTTACGGGGCCGAGCGTCACCGCGGGGCCGCGCGTCTCGCACATTTATCCCGGCCGGGACACTCTGAGAGAGGCATGAGCGACCCCACCGACGACGGCCCAGAGCCCACCGACGGCGACGACGCCCACGACCCGACCGCGGAGGACGCGCCCGCAGCGCGCGAGGAGATAGACGCCGACACCGACGCTACGCGTCACGAGTACGACCCGGACGCCGAGCACGCGTTCCCGGACGGGCGGCTCAACGAGGTCCTCGACCGGCTCGAATCCGACGAAGAGGTCCTCACCTACCTGGAGGCGCAGAACGTCAACCCGGTCGCCCGGAAGGGGTACAACGACCACGGCGCCAAACACGTCGAGATCGTGCGCGACCGCGCCCTCCGGCTGTACGACCTGCTCAAGTCAGGCGGCGTCGAGTTCAACGGCGCGCGCCAGCAGGGGCTCGACGAGGCCGACGAGCCGGTGATCGTCGCGCTCGCGGCGACCCTCCATGACATCGGCCACGTCGTCCACCGCCACGACCACCCCTACTACTCGATCCCGCTGGCGGCGGACCTGCTGGACGACCTCCTCCCCTCCTTCTACGGCGTCGCCGATCGGGTCCGCGTGAAGGCGGAGGTGCTCCACGCGATCCTCTGTCACCACACCGAGGAACAGCCGCTCACGCTGGAGGCGGGCGTCGTCCGGATCGCCGACGGCCTCGACATGGAACGCGGGCGCTCGCGTGTCCCCTACGAGGAGGGCGGCCGCGGGATCAACACCGTCTCCTCGCAGGCGATCGAGCGCGTCTCGCTGCGTCAGGGCGACGAAACCCCCGTTCAGGTCGTGATCCGGATGAACAACGCCGCCGGCGTCTACCAGGTCGACTCGCTGCTGAAGGCGAAGATGGAGGGGTCGCTGCTGGAAGACCGGGTCCAGACGATTGCGATCAACACCCACAGCGACGGGCAGGACGGCAACGGCTCGATCGTGGACAAGATCGAGCTCTGACGGGGCCGCGGAGCACGCGGGGAAACGTTTCACGGGCTGCGGGGAGACCGCTTCAGATCCTCCGTGCGGAGACCGCTTCAGGGCCCGCGGAGCGTGTCGCCCGCGCCGTTCCGGTGTGACGCGCCGTCGACGACGCTCGTCGCCGCGACGGTCGTCGTCCGCGCGAGGCGGGCGGGCGTGAGCCCGCCGCACAGCTGGCTCCCCTCGGCGGCCCCGCCGCCCAGCACGGGCGCCGCCTCGAACCCGTTCGAGCGCGCCCCCGTCGCCGCGATCCCCGGCTGGTTGACGACGAGGCGCCCGGGAGCGAGCCGCGCCGCGGCCCGGCGGGCGCGGCGCTGCTGAGTGGTGTGGACCGCCGCCGCGTGAGGGGACCCGAGGTCGGCGGCGAGCCCGAGCGCGGCGTCGAACCCGTCGCGGCCGTGGACCGCAATCGCTGGGATCCCGGGCAGCGTCGCGAGCGGGTCGTCGGCGCTGTCGGGCGTCACGATCAGGAAGGAGGTCTGACGCGCCGCGTTCGGGAGGCCGAGCGCGGCCGCCAGCCGCCGCGGCGACTTCCCGCGCGGGTCCGAACCTGCGGCGCGTGCCTCGCTCTCGTCGCCCTCCGAGTCGCCGAGGAGCGCGCGGAGGCGGTCGCGCTCGGCCGCGTCGAGGACGTACCCGCCCTCGTCTTCGAGGGCGGCGCACAGCGGGTCGACCGCCGGCGACACGGTGACGACCGCGGCGTCGCCCGCGGGGTGAGCCCCGAAGTCGTACGTCGCGCCGACCGCGACCCGCGCCGCCACGGCCGGGGCCGGGACCGACCCGTCGGCGACGGCGACGACGCCGTCGGCGCTCGCGGCGACGTTCGGCGTCCCACAGCGCTGTCCCGCGGCGACGGTGGTCTCGGAGCCGGCAGCGACGACGAAGTCGGCGCGCTCGAACAGCGCGTCCGTCTCGGGCTTCGAGGGCGGCGCCGGGAGCATCGAGACCGCGTCCGTCGGCGCGCCGGCGTCGGCGAGCGCGCGACTGACGGTCTCGACGACCGCGTCGCACGTCTCGACCGCCGACGGCGACGGCGCGAGGACGACCGCGTTCCGCGCGGCGAGCCCGTACAGCGAGAGGACCGCGGGGACCACGACCGGGTGCGTGGCGGGGACCGCCGCGCCGACGACGCCGAGCGGCCCGGCGACCGTCACCGTCCCCGCCGCGCCGTCGCGGTCGACCACGCCGGCGGTCGGCGCGTCTCGGACCGACCGCCGGGCGGCGTCGATCTCGGTCGCGACCTTCTCCGCCTTCGTCCCCGGGTGCCCCCGCCCCGTCTCGTTGGCCGCCGACCGCGCGAGCCGGCTGATCGTCTCTCCGTCCGCCAAGCGCTCGCCGACGGACCGCACGAGGGCGGCGGCGTCGTCGGGGTCCCACGCGGCCAGTTCGTTCGCCGCCGTCCGCGCCGCGGCGACGGTTCGCTCTGCGCGCCGCGACGAGTCCGAGGCCGCCGCGTCGGGTCCGCCGGCCGCCGCCCTCGCTTCCTCCGGGCCGGTCGCGCTCGGACCGTCGCGTCCATGCGTCGCCGGTCCGTCGCTCCCGTCCTTCGACGCCTCGGCGGGGTCGGTCGGTTCCGTCCCGTCGGGCGTCTCCGCGCCCGGGCCGTCGCTCCCGCTCGTCCGATCCCCATTCATGGGTACCACTGCGCCGGTGTCCGGCTTATTCTCACCCCGTGAAACACTGTGTCACCGCGCGGGGCAAGTCGTCATCGAAGAAACAGTTATGTCGGTGGGGACGGTGCGGGGGGACGTATGACCGAGCCGTCGGAGCTCGCGGGCGTCGTCGAGCGTCGCCTCGACTTCCTCGAACGGCTCGCCGCGGAGCCGCTGCGAAAGCACGAGCTCGTCGACGCGCTCGGCCACTCCCGGTCGACGGTGAACCGCGCGATAGACGAGCTGGAGGCGGCCGGGCTCGTCGCCGGCGAGACCGACGGCTACCTGACGACGCTCTCGGGCCGCCTCCTCGCGGAACAGTACCGCGAGTTCCTGACGGCCGCGGCCGACCTCGCGGCCGCGGGCGACGTGCTCGACCCCCTCGGCGCGGACGTCGGCGTCGACCCCGCGGTCCTCCGGAAGGCCGAGACGCACCGGGCCGCAGCGCCGGACCCGTACCGACCGCTGGAGGCCCTCGACGACGCGCTCGCCGACGCCGACTCGGTCGGCGCCGCGCTGCCCGCGTTCCCCTACCCGCGGGTGGCGGAGCGGCTCCGGCGCGCGGCCGTCGGCGGCGGCTCCGTCGATCTGGCGCTGGCGGATCGGGCGTACCGCCACGCGACCGAGCGGTTCGCGGACGACCTCGGTACCGTCGCGAACCGGGACGACTGTCGGATCGCCGCCGTCGACGCCGTCGACGCGGGAGTCGTCGCGGCCGACGACACCGCGCTGCTCCTCGTCTTCGACGACGGCGCGCTCCACGGCGTGACGGCGTCGACCGAGCCAGAGGCGGTCGCGTGGGCGGAGACCGAGGTGCGCGGGCTGATCGAGCGGGGCCGCGACACGACCGAAGCGCTCGCGGCGACCGGGCGCGCGGCGGGGAAGCGGACCGGAGGCGGCCGGTCCGAGGACGACCGGCCCGGAGGCGGCCGGCTCGGCGGCGACGGCTCGCGTGACTCGCGCCGCTCGTCCGACGGCGGCCTCTTGGGGCGCGGGTATCCGAACGACGAGGGGGCCGGATCGCTCTCGGCGCAGGGGTTCCGCGCGGTCGACGAGGACCGCCTCGCCGGCGATCCGAACCCGTGCGGCCCGCTGCGGGCCACGGCGTCGTTCCCCGAGGTCGACGCGGGACACGTCCTCGAGAGGAGCGTCGCGTGCGACGGCGAGCGGCGCGAGCTCGCGGGGGCACTCGTCGAGGGGCTCGCTGGGGGGACCGACCACGCCCTGGTCGGGCCGCCGGGAAGCGGCAAGAGCACCGTCTGCCGGAGCGTCGCGGTCGAGTGGTACCGGTCGGGACGCGGCCCGGTGACGTACCGGACAAGCGACGGGGGCGACCCGTTCACCGCGACGGACCGCCTGCGCGAACGCGTCACCGGGGGGGACGGGCACCACCTCGTCGTCGTCGAGGACGCCGTCGACCCGGGGGCCGCGGAGGCGATCACCGTCGCCCGCCAACTGGCCGACTGCGGCGACGTGTCGTTCCTGTTCGACGCGCGCGAGGAGCCGTACGACGACCTCGACGGGCTCCCGCTGTCGCCCGCTGACCTCCGCTACCGGCGGGCGATCGAGACCGTTCGGATGCCCCGACTCGACGAGCGCGAGGTGGAGCGGTTCGTCCGCCACGTCGCCGACCGCACCGGAACTGCGCCGGCGGCCGACCCGAGCTCGCTGCTTGACGACGTGCGCGGCGACGACGACGAGCGCGTGGGAGAGCTGCTCGCGCTCGGCCACCGCCTCGTCCGCGCGGTCCGAGGCGGGACCGTTCGGTCGGAAGAGGCGGACGAGAACGCCGGCGAGGCGTCGCCGGAGAATGAAGCGGGCGGCGCCGCGCCCGCGTCGGGGTTGGAGCGGGCGGTCGCGGAGGCGGTGCGCGAGGTCAGGAACCGCCCGCCGCCGACCGCGGACGTCGCGGTGCTGGTGAACCTCCTCAACGTCGCCGGCGCGAGCGACCTCCGGACGCTGGCGTACGCGCTCGTCGACGATCGCGAGGGGGCGACCGGGGGCGGAACCGACGGCGAGCCGTCGCCGACCGTCGACGGGGTCCGACGGGCGCTCGACCGCCTCGCGGGGACGGTCCTCGTCCGGGCGGGCGACGGGGAGTACCGCGCGGTCCACGACGAGTGGTCGGTGCTGTTCTTGGAGCGGCTCGTCGACCGCGAGCCGGAGCCGGTCGTCGCCAGACGCGTGGGCCGGGTCGTCTCGCGGCTGCTCGCGCTCGCGGACGACCCGGCGCGTCGGTCCCGCGTCCGGCGGGCCGTCGGCGGGGAGGCGCCGGCAATAGACCGGATCGAGCGCGACCCGAGCGCGTGGGCGGCGGCGACCGTCCGGGCGGTGTACGGCGTCGGACGGCGG
>NZ_NEWI01000055.1:0-17988 GCF_002135005.1 Halorubrum sp. SD612
CGCCGGCCGGCCCCCCCGGCACCTCCCGCAGAGATCCCCTCGAGGCTGGGGCCGCCGCGGCGGGGGTTGTCGGGATCTGGCAGTTGGGAGCCGCGTCCGTCGCCCCCGACGAGCACGTCGTTCGGCCACTTGATCCGCGCGTCCACGCCGGCCTCGCGGGCGGCGTCGGTCGTCGCCACCGCGGCCGCGAGGGTGAAGAGCGGCGCCCGCGCGGTCGGCACGTCCGGCCGGGTGAGGACCGACAGCCAGACCCCGCCGCTCGGCGCGACCCACTCCCGGTCGAGGCGGCCGCGGCTCCCGGTCTGTTCGTCGGCGACTACGGCGACGTCGGTCTCCCCTTCCGCCGCGAGCTCCCGGGCCCGCTCGTTCGTCGACGCGATCCGGTCGTGATACTCCACGGTGTAGGGTGCGTCGAGGCCGAACGCGATCCCCGGTCCGGAGTACCCCGGCTCGTCGGGGGCGACGGAAGCGGCTCCGAAGTGCCAGATCCCGACACCCCCGGCCGCGGCGGCCCGAAGCTGGCGGGGATCTTGACGGAGATGGAGGGGGAGGCCGACCGGGTCGGCTGGCTCGTCGTCGGCGTCGGCGTCAACGCCAACCTCGACCCCGAGACGCTGCCCGCGGGCGCGACGTCGCTTTCGGCGGAGCGCGGCGGCCCGATCGACCGGCGGCGGTTCGCCGCGACGTTGCTCGAACGTTACGCGGAACTGACCGCCTCGCCCGGCGCGCTCGACGAGGTCCTCCCCGCGTGGCGCGAGCGGGCGAGCACGCTCGGGCGGCGCGTCCGGGTCGACACCGCCGAGGGGGTCGTGGAGGGCACCGCGGTCGACGTGACGGAGCCGGGTGCGCTCGTGGTCGACACCGACGAGGGCCGGCGGCGCGTCCACGCGGGCGACTGTGAACACCTCCGCGACGCGGCCTGACCTCCGCGACGCGGCCTGACCTCCGCGACGCGGCCTGACTCCCAGCCGACGCGCCGCGGCTCGCTACCCCGTCTCCGTCGCGTCGGAGACGGACCCGTCCGCGTCGGCCCCGGCGGCGCCCGTCTCGCCCGCGGTCGCGGTCTCGCCCGCGGTCGCCGCGTCCTCGTCGTCGCCGATCCGGACGGTCAACACCGGCACCGACGACCCCCGGACCACCTTCTCGGCGACGCTACCGAGGAGGAGGCGGTCGATCCCGCCGCGCCCGTGGGTCCCCATCACGACGAGGTCGCAGCCCGTCCGTTCGGCGTGGGTGATGATCTCGCGGCTCGGCGAGCCGTCGACGACGGACGTCTCGACGTCGACGCCGCGGTCGGCGGCGAGTTCGCACACCGTCTCGAGCGCCGCCTCGCCGTCGTCGTACAGCAGGTCGCCCACCCCCTCCCACGTCGTCTCCATCGGCATCCCGGCGTACCGCGCGGTGTCGACCACGTATATCGCGCGCACCGACGCCCCGTGGACCGCGGCGAGGTCGAGCGCGTGACACACCGCTAACTCCCCCTCCGAGGAGCCGTCGGTCGGGACCAGAATCCGGTCGTATAGGGGCATGTTCACGTGTAGCATGACGACCGGGACGGATAACCCTTTGTTCTTGCCGGTTTCTCGCCGCAGTCCGGTGGCGTCCGGGCCGAGCGCACGCTTATGCTCTCTCGCACGACGGGTCGGTATGTCCGACGAGATCAACCGCTCCCGCCTCGAATCGACGCTCGCCGACCGCGCGTACCCCGCCGACCGCGGAGCGCTCGCCGACTCGTTCGCAGGCACGACGGTGTTGTTCGCCGACGGCGACGCCGACCTTGGCGACCTCTTGGCCGAGGTCGACCAGGCGAGGTTCGAGGGCGCCGCCGACGCGCACGCCGCGCTCCAGAACGTCCTCCCGATCGAGGCGCTCGGGGAGCCCGGGCAGTCCGACGGCGACGCGTAGATCGGGCCTCCCGCGACGGCTCGCGGCCGGCTCCCTCCCTCGTCACCGATCCCCACGCCACGGCGCGTCTCGCATCGCTTTTGCCGCCGCGCCGCGCAGCGGTGGTAATGAGCTATCGGATCGGTCTCGTCGGCAAGCCCTCGGTGGGCAAGTCGACGTTCTTCAACGCCGCGACGATGAACGACGTACCGGAGGGGGCGTACCCGTTCACAACCATCGACCCGACCGTCGGCGAGGCGTACGTCCGCGTCGACTGCGCCGCGCCCGAGTTCGACGAGACCTGTACGCCGAGCGTCGGCGTCTGCCGCGAGGGGACGCGGTTCGTCCCCGTGAAGCTGGTCGACGTGGCCGGGCTCGTCCCGGGCGCCCACGAGGGCCGCGGGCTCGGCAACCAGTTCCTCACCGACCTCAACGAGACCGACGTGCTGATCCACGTCGTCGACTTCTCGGGGAAGACCGACATCGAGGGCGAGGCGACCGAGGGCCACGACCCCCGTGAGGACATCGACTTCTTAGAGGAGGAGCTCGACGCGTGGTACCTCGACGTGTTGGAGAAGGGCTTAGAGAAGTTCGAGACGCGGTATCACGGCGCGAACGCGGCCATCGAGGAGGAGCTCGCCGACCAGATGTCCGCGTTCGGCATCGACAAGGACCGGATGAAGCGCGTCATCCTCGCCGAGGGGCTCGAACTCGATCCGGACACCTGGGACGAGACGGACAGAGTCGAACTGGCCCGCGAGATCCGCAAGCGCACGAAGCCGATGGTGATCGCCGCCAACAAGATGGACACCCCCGAGGCGCAGGCGAACTGGGCGGAGATAACGACCGACCCCGACTACGACCACCTCTCGTTCGTCCCCGCGAGCGCCCACGCGGAGAAGGCGCTGAAGAACGCCGACGACGCCGGCGTCGTCGACTACACGCCCGGCGACGACGCGTTCGAGGTCGTCGGCGACGTCTCCGGGGAGCAGAAGGCCGGCCTCGACCAGATCGCCGAGTTCGTCGACGAGTACGACGGCACGGGCGTCCAGGGCGCGCTCGAGTCCGCCGTCTTCGACGTGCTGGGCTGTATCGCCGTCTTCCCCGGCTCCGCGAACGGGAGCAGTGACGAGAAGGGAGTCTTCCGCGACTGCTTCATCCTCCCCGAGGGGTCGACGACGGAGGACTTCGCGTACCACATCCACTCGGACATCGGCGAGGGGCTGCTCCACGGCACCGACTGCCGGAGCGGCCGGCAGGTGGGCACCGACCGCGAGCTCTCCCACCGCGACGTGATCGAACTGGTCTCGACGAAGCAGGCCGCGCCGTAGCCGCTCCGACGAGGCCGCCGACCCCGCTGGCCGCTCTTCCGAACGACCTCTGTGCGTCCGGCCGGTCACGATACGATATCGCGGACCGCGTCGGGAACGTCGGCCCGGTCGACCTCCCGAACGGACAAGCCCTCGACCTCGGTCGCTCCGTACTTGTACCCCGACCCCGTCAGGATCGCGGCCACGTCGTCGTCGGGGCCGAACTCGCCCACCGCGGCGAGCTCTCGCACGGCGGCCGTCGCCACCGCGCACGACGGCTCGACGGAGACTCCGGCGTCGGCCGCGAGCCGGTCAGTCTCGGCCAGCATCGACTCCTCCGAGACGGAGACGACGCCGCCGTCTGTCGCCCGGACGGCGGCCAGCGCGCGGTTCCCGCTCGGCGGGTCGGCGTTGTTGATCGAGACGGCCGCGGTCGGCTCGCCCGCGACGGGTTCGACGCGGGAGTCTCCCCGCCGGAACGCCCGCGCGATCGGGTCACAGCGGGCGGCCTGCGCGAGGTAGATCCGCGGGATCGACGGGAGCACTCCCGCCGCGTCCAGCTCTCGGAGCGCCTTCCAGACGCCGCTCGCCTGTCCGCCGCTGCTGACCGGCAGGACGATCGCGTCGGGCGCGTCGGGAGCGAACGCCTCGCAGATCTCGTACGCCACCGTCTTCTGGCCGGCGACCCGGAGCGGGGCGTCGGAATTGAGGAAGGCGACCCCGAGGTCGTGGTCGAGCGTGTCCTCGTAGAGCCGCCCGTACTCCCCCCGGACCCGGAACAGGTGCGGGTCGTGCTGGGCGATCATCGCGAGCCGCGAGTCCGGCGTGTCCTCGGCGACGAGGATCGCGGCCTCCCGGTCCAGCGCCGCCGCGTGCGCGGCGACGCTCAGTGCCATGTTGCCGTGCGAGACCGTCCCGACCGGGCCGTCGATGCGGGCCATCCCGACGGCCGTCCCCCGGTCCTTGAAGCTACCCGTCGGGTTGGTCCCCTCGACCTTGAGGTGGACCCGCGGCCCGTCCGCCGGCTCGATCGACGGCGCGCGGAACAGCGGCGTGCCCCCGGCGGCCGCGGCGAGGCCGCTCGGAACGATCGCCGCGGGTAGGACGGGCTCGTACCGCCAGAGGGAGTCTCGCCCGAGCCGCACGCCACCGCCGCCGCTCGCCTCGGGCCACGAGAACCCGGTCCCGTGCGTGTCGAACCAGAGCGGCTCGCCGCACGCGCAGCGGGCCGCCTCGCCGGCGGGGTACGTCTCGCCGCAGTCGTAACAGACCAGTCGTTCCATACGCCACGGTCTCGGTCGCGACACAAATCGTTGGTCACGGGCGGGCGCCGCGACCGCGGCAGCGCCCGGGGGTTCCCTCGTCTTTTTTGAGTCGCGGCCACACCGGTCACGCATGGGTACGCCAGGCGAGTTCGGCGAGTTCGGCGGCCGACACGTCCCGGAACCGCTGGAGGAACCGTTGGCGGAGCTGGCGGCGGCCTACGAGGAGGCCGTCGCCGACGACGAGTTCATGGCGGAGTTCCGTGACCTGCTCGAACACTTCGCGGGGCGGCCGACGCCCGTCTTCTACGCGGAGACGCTCAGCGAGCGGTACGGCGCGGACATCTACCTCAAACACGAGGACCTCCTCCACGGCGGGGCGCACAAGCTCAACAACACGCTCGGGCAGGCGCTGCTGGCCAAGCGGGCCGGGAAGGACCGCCTGATCGCGGAGACCGGGGCGGGGCAGCACGGCACCGCGACGGCGATGGTCGGCGCCCTGCTGGACCTCGACACGACCGTGTACATGGGCCGGCACGACATGCAGCGACAGGAGATGAACGTGTTCCGGATGCGCCTCATGGGCGCGGACGTGGAGCCGGTCGACCGCGGCAACGAGGGGCTCGCGGAGGCGGTCGACGCCGCGTTAGAGGACTTCGCCGAGAACGTCGACTCGACGCACTACCTCGTCGGCAGCGTCGTGGGGCCCGACCCGTTCCCGCGGATGGTCCGCGAGTTCCAGTCCGTCATCGGGACCGAGGCCCGCGAGCAGATCCAAGAGCGCCACGGCGACCTCCCCGACGCGTGCGTCGCCTGCGTGGGCGGCGGGTCGAACTCGATCGGCCTCTGGCACGCGTTCAAGGATGACGACGTGATGTTCTACGGCGCCGAGCCGGGCGGCACCGACGACGCGAACCACTCGGCCCCGCTCTCGAAGACGAAACAGGAGGAGCCGCGGATCTTCCAGGGGATGAAGACGAAGACGATCGGCGACGACACCGAGAACCACTCCGTCTCCGCCGGGCTCGACTACCCCGCCATCGGGCCGGAGCACGCCGCGCTCCAGGAGATGGGCCGCGCGGAGTACCACGCGGTCTCCGACGACGAGGCGCTGGCCGCGTTCCGCGAACTGAGCGAGGCCGAGGGGATCATCCCGGCGCTGGAGCCGGCCCACGCCCTCGCGCTGACCGCCAAGCTCGCCGAGGAGGACCGACACGACACGCTGTTGGTCAACCTCTGCGGGCGCGGCGACAAGGACATGCAGACGGCGGCGGAGCACTTCGATCTCTCCGGGTGAGGTCACCCCTCCGGGTGAGACTCTCCCGCCCGATTGACCCCTTCCGGCGCGGCGCTCAGAGCTCCTTCTCGAAGTGGACGAGTTCGTACGCGCCGGCGGTCGAGGTGTCCGTCCGCTCGTATCCCCGACTCGCGTAGAAGTCGAGCGCCGCGGGCTGGCGCGTCGAGGTCGTCGCGAGGAGCGTCTCGAACCCACCGGAGGCCGCCCGCCGCTCCAGCTCGTCGAGCAGCGCCCGTCCGTAGCCGCGCCGCTGGTACGGCGGCGCGACGCGCATCCGGTGGAGCTCCGCGGCGCCGGGGCGGTCGCGCTCGTCGCCGTGCCCGGCCTCGTTGGGCACGTAGCCGCCCATCGCGGCGAGCGTCCCGTCGTGGGTCGCCAGTTGGTCCGGGGCCCGTGACGCCGCCGAATCCACCGACTGCCGCTCCGGCGACGGATCGTCCGGCGACTGGTCGGCGTCGACGGCGTCGACGACGCCGACGACGAACGCGCCCCCCGCGTCGAGGTACGACGCCGCCACGGACCGCAGGTCGTCGGTGCCGGGGATGTCGGACGGGTCGACCCCGGTCTCCCGCATCGCCCACTCGTGAAGCGCCCACACGGCCGCGTCGTCCCGCGGGTCGTACGACCGGAGCGAGAGTTCGTTCGCGTCCACGACGAACCGTGACGGCGCGTCCGGCTTGAAGACACGGATCGCGGGGGGCGCGCTCGCTCTCGGAGCGTCGACGTTACCGCATATCCGCGCTCGACGCGTCCGCGCTCAGCGCGTCGACCCTACTCACCGCCAGCGATCTCTTCGAGGCGCTCCGTCCCGGCCTCGACGTGGCCCCCGTGGAAGCAGACCGTCTCCGCCACGTCCCGGTCGGCGAGGACCGCGACGCTCTCCAGCGCGGTGTCGAGGTCCGGGGTCATCTCCGGGCTGAGCCCGGCGAGTTCGCCGTCGGCGACGGTGAGCGCGTCGGCGCTGACGAGCAGCTCGGGGCCGGGAAAGTACGCCGACACGTGCCCCGGGCTGTGGCCGGGGGTCGGGACGACCTCCGTCGGACCGGCCGCCGTCGCGAACGTCTCGCCCCCGGTCAGGCGGACGTCGACGGTCGCCGGTTCGATCACCGTCGGCCGCTCCTCGCTCGACTTGACGAGCTCCTCGTCGCCCTCCAGCTACGGGGCCTCTGCCTCGTGGGCGAACACGGCGGCGCCGGTCCGGTTGACCACGGCCGCCAGACAGCCGGCGAGGTCGAGCTCCTAATGCGTGACGAGGACGCCCCGCGCGTCGTCGAGGGACAACCCCTTGTCCGCGAGCGCGTCTCCGAGGACGCCGACCTCGTCGGGCAGGCCAACGTCGATCAGGAGGAGTCCCTGCGGGGTCTCGACCGCGGTGGGAGTGAGTGTCGCTTCCCGGCCGTCCAGCGATACGTGTAGCGGGAGTGCGCGTACGCCCGGCGCGAGTTCCATGGCAGACGCTGGTCGCCGATCGAGTTCGAGCGGGCGAGCCTCGACGGGCTCACTCGGGCGCTGGAAGCTCTTCGGCGACGTTCACGTCGTGTCCGGCGACGTACCCGTTCAGCTTGGCGGCGAGCGGCGACTCTCGCAGCTCGGCGCCGTCGTATCCGGCCGCGTCGAACGGCTCAATTAGTGACGAGGCGGACCTGAGCCTGTACTTCTGGTGGTAGTCCTCCGCGGGAGAGAACCGCGACAGCCGCTCGACGCGCGTGTCGATCCCGTCGGCGGTGAGTCCCCGCGCCGAGAGGAACTCGTCGAGGGCCTCCCGCTGGGCCGCGCGCTCGACGAGGACGACGTTCTGGTACTGCGTCTTCCGGGACTGCCGCCGCGGGTCGTGCGCCGCGAACACCCGTTCCAGCACATCCCGGTACGATATCGTTTCGGGGTCGAAATCGACCTGAACCACCTCCGTGTGGTCGCCCAGCGAGTGGTACGTCGGGTCACGTTTGGTCCCACCCGCGTACCCCGCGCGGGTGCGGACGACGCCCTCCACCGCGCCGAACTGCGCGTCCGGGCCCCAGAAGCAGCCGACGCCGAACGTCGCCGTCTCGGTCTCGCCGGCGTCGGCCGCGCGGCGGTCGTACTCGCGTACCTGTGTCCGTGTGAGTTCCATGGGTGCCACCTGTCTGTAGAGCCGCCGGAGCGCGGTTCGCGGGTCGGACCGCATCGCCCGTGTCTCGGGCTCGCAGACGGATACATTGCGCGCCGCCCCACGTCGAGCGTCTCGTTCGGCCGGGACCCAAACCACTTGAGGTGGGGCCGCGTCGCGGCGGACATGAGCGCTCACTCGACCGATCCGGCCCGCCTCGAATTCGGCGTCCTCGGGACCGCGGGAATCGCCGACAAGGCCGTCGTCCCGGCGATCGCCGCGAGCGACCACGCCGTCGGCGCGGTCGCGTCCCGGGACGCCGACCGCGCGGCGTCGTTCGCCGCCCGCCACTCGATCCCCCGCAGTTACGGCACCTACGAGGCACTGCTCGACGACGACGCCATCGACGCGGTGTACGTCCCGCTCCCCAACGGGCTCCACGGTGAGTGGACGAAACGCGCCGCGGACGCCGGGCTCGCCGTCCTCTGCGAGAAGCCGCTGGCCGCCGACGCCGCCGAGGCGCGAGCGGTCGCCGACCACTGCGACCGCCGCGGCGTCACCCTGATGGAGGCGTTCATGTACCGGTACCACCCCCGGACCGAGCGCGCCGTCGAGCTCGCCGCGACGGAACTCGACGACGTGCGCACGGTGACCGCGACGTTCCGGTTCCCGCTGTCCGACCGCCCGAACGACGTTCGGCTCGACCCGGAGCTCGCCGGCGGGTCGCTGATGGACGTCGGCTGCTACCCCGTTTCGCTGGCTCGCACCGTCCTCGGCGCTCCCGACCGGGCGTACGCCCACACGGGGGACACCCGCGACGCGGGCGTCGACACCGAACTCGCAGGCGTGCTTGCGTACGGCGACGGCCGGTCGGCCCGGGTCGCCTCCGGGTTCGACACCCGCCACGTCGAGCGGTACCGCGTGGACGCGACGAACGGGTGGGTCGCGGTCGAGAACGCCTTCGACGCCCCGGCCGACGAGCGGCTGGAACTGGAGTACGAGATCGACGGCCGTCGCGGGGTCGAGACGTTCCCGGCGGTCGATCAGTACCGGCTTCAGGTCGAGCACTTCGCCGACCGCGTCGCCGGCGACGCGACCCCCGTGACCGACGGCGCGTCGGCCGTTGCGAACATGCGGATCCTCGACGCGCTGTCGGAGAGCGCCGCGAACGGTTCTCCGATCGACCTCTGACTCGGATCGCTTGGGGTACAGATCGCCGTCGCTCCGGCGGCCGTGGCGCTCGGTTCGACGTTCGCCCCGCCTACGCGACCATCTCGTCGGTGATCGCCGGCGTGTCCATCGCGTTCGCGATCGGGCTGATCACCCGGTACGTCCCCCGTTGGCCACCGTCGGAGGAGTCGTCCCAGTGAGGCGTGAACGGCTTGTCTTCGGCGTGCGGGCTGTCTTCTAGCATCGCTCGGGGCGCACCCCCGGCCAGGTAGACGTCGAAGGAGTTCGACTCGAACTCCGTCCAGAAGTTACTCTTGTGGAACGGGAACAACACGCGGACGTAGTAGTCCTTCCGTATCTCGCGTTTCTTCACCTCGTTGTTGTACCAGCCAATCACGTCGAAGTGGGTACACACCGCCTTCTCCGCGCCCGTGTAGGGGAACGACGACCGGACCTCCACGGCGGCGCTCTCGCCGCGGCCGCGGTCGACGGTGATGTCGACCTGTTCCTGTGGGGTGTCCCACTCGTCGTCTTGGAACACGTCCGCGCCCGTGTCGCGCCGCTCGGCCGTTCGGGTGAGCCAGTCTTTCCACACCCACTCCGCCAGCACTCCCGAGATACCGTCGACGCTCTGCGTGTCGGCCGACCTGCCGCGGGAGCTGTCCCGGGCCATCCGTCCGTCGGAGCCCTCAGCGAGACGCTCCCCGTCGTCTCGTAGCTCGTCGAGCAGCGCGCGGTCCTCGCCGCCGTAGTCGAACCGATACCGAACGCAGTCGAAGCCGCCGTGCCCGTCGCAGTCTATCGTTTCCGTCGTGATGTCCATCGACGTTCCGTCTAAACAGTCAGCTATCTTATAGAGATATCGCCGGTCGTGAGGCGGTGGCCTTATCCCCGGCAGCTACCTCCCCCCGGTAACCGATCGATATGCCTGCGGACGATATCACGGAGCCCCCCGAACACGCCGTCTCCTCGCCGAACACACCGATGTACAACATGGTTCGGTTCTGGGGGCGGAAGCCACAGAACCTCGTCACGAGCTACATCGAGCAGTTCACCGACGAGGGGGAGACGGTGCTGGACCCGTTCTCCGGGAGCGGCGTCACCGCCTTGGAGGCGCTCCGGGCGGACCGTCGCGGTATCTACAACGACCTGAACCCGCTGTTCCGCCACATCGCCCGCACGACCGCCGCTCACGTGGACTTGGACGAACTCGAAGACGGGTTCGACACCGTGATGGAGAACCTCCGGTACCGGCGCCACGAGGTCGGCGGCGCCGACGGCGACGCGCAGCGGTCATTCCGGTGGCTCTACGAGACGACGTGCCGGAACTGCGGCCACGAACGGGCGCGGACGCTCGAAACGACCGCGACTCGGGTGTACTCGCCCAGTTCGGGGCAAGCGAGCGAGCCGATATCCGGCGACGGGACGCTCGATACCCTCGCGACGGAAATCTACGATCAGCTCAGCGAGGCCGAGCGCCTCTCGCACGACGCGTTGGTGGAGCGCATCGACTTAGACGAGTTCGGCGACGCGCGCAAGTCGGAGATAACGCGGGCGATCAACCAGCGGCTGTTCGAAAACGGGTACATCCGGATCGAGGAGGACGTTCCGAACGAGCACAAGTACGTCTGTCCGGAGTGCGACGCGAGTGAAACGGTCCCGCTGGACGAGGCGGACGAGGCCAAACTCGACCGGATCGGCGAGCTCTCGCCCCCCTATTACTACCCCGACAACGAGCTGGTGTACCCCAACGGACAGGACTTCTACACGAGTCGTCCGGGGACCGAGCGCGTCGACAAGCTGTTCACCGACCGGAATCTGATCGCGCTGTCTATCCTCCGGCACGAGATACACCGGCTGGAAACACAGGAATTTGACCGGACCGTCGTCGACGCCCTCCTGCTCACTTTCGTCGCCATTCTCGAACACGTGAGCCGGATGCAGCGGCCGAACAAGAAGGGCTGGGCGGCGAAGAACTACGTCATCCACCCGGAGAACCTCGAACTCAACGTCGCGCACGCGTTCCGGAACCGGTTCTCGACCGTGCTCGACGGCATGCGCGAGGCGAACGACGAACTGAACGGGGGCGACCCCGTGGGAGACCGAGGGAGGTTCATCCAGGGAGACGCGCGCGACCTCCCGGTCGACGACCAGTCGGTACAGTACGTGTTCACCGATCCCGAGTACGGCGACGCCGTCCAGTACTTCGAGCTCAGCTACATGGCGAACAGCTGGCTGGACAGCAGCGTCAACTGGGAGGACGAAATCGTCGTCAATCCGCGCCAAGAGAAGCCGCGGGAGCGCTACGAGGAGATGCTCGCGGCGGCGTTCGAGGAGGTGTTCCGAGTGCTCGAGAGCGGCGGACATCTGACGGTCACGTTCCACAGCAGCGAACTCAAATACTGGAACTCCCTGATGCACGCGATCCAGCAGGCCGGGTTCGACTACGTCGACGCGGTCTATCAGGTTCCCGCACAGGAGTACACGAACTGGATCAACCGCCGGAAGCCGGGGACGATGAACGGCGACATCTACATCACGTTCCGGCGGCCGGAGACCCGGGAACAGCCCGAACTGGACTTCGGTGACATTCAGGCGGTCCGGGAGTCCATCTTGGAGGAGGCGAAGCGCGTCATCCGGCTCCACGACGGCCGCGCGACGTACGATCAGCTGGTCCGCGGGGTGACGCTGCGGCTCATCGAGGACAACAGGATGCACTCCGAACAGGTGCGCGACTTCGACTATCGCCGCCTCTTCGACGATTACCTCGAACGCACCGCCGACGGCGACGCGTGGACGACCGCCGACTGGGCGGCGACCGACGAGGTCGAGTACATCCCGCTCCAGCGCCGCATCAGGTGGCTGATCGAATCCGTCTACGCGGGGAAGGAGGGGTCCGCCGCCACGCTCGACGAGATCCTCTCGCGGATCTTCACGAGCCTCAAGGACGCGCAGACGCCGGAGAACCAAGAGATATTGGACGTATTACAGTCGACCGCTGAGCCGGTCGAGAAAGACGGCGTCGTCTACTGGCGGCGACGCGACTCGTACCAGCAGACGCTCGCCGGAAACACCTTGGCCGAGGAGGAGGGCCTGGTCGACACGGAAACGCAGCGCGAGCAGCTGGAACTGGACCACGACCGGATCATCAACCGACTCGCCGAGTTCGGCAAATCCGTCGGCTACGACGCGTGGATCGGGGACCCGGAGACCGATCGCAGCGAGGTCCTCCGCGATACGCAGACGCGGCTGCGGATACCCGGCGACTTCTCCGACACCGTTCGCGAGCGGCTCAGGAACGTCGACCTGATCTGGTTCGACGGCGAGACGCCGGTCGCGATGTTCGAGGTGGAGCACTCGACGGACCCGCAGGACGGAATCGTTCGCATGGGGAACGCGTACGCGGAAACCGGCGCGACGCCCCGGGCCGTGTCCGTCGTCCCCGACAACCGATACGATCGATGGGAGAAGGCCGTCACGCAGCCCGCCCTCGACGAGTTGACCGACGACAACCCGTTCCGCTGTCTCACGTATTCGAAGCTGATCGAGCTCCTCGGCGGGCGCCGGTCGCCCGCGGAGCGGGGCGAAGAACGGCTGTTCGAACTCGCGACGACGCCGCCCTGACTCGGCGAGCCCCGCCCGCGACGCGAACCGGCGTCGTCGACCGGGCTCTCAACGAGGCTCGGGCCCGATCTCGGTCCCCAGTACGATGGTTTAACCCCGTGTCGGTTCTCTCCGGGTGTATATGAGCGATGAGCGTGACCGACTGGAGAAACCGTCCAACGCGGCCGCCATACGGGCGAAACTTCGTGAGATCGTGCCGAGCGCGTTCTCCGAGGGAGAGCTCGACGCGGCGAAGCTCGAATCGCTGCTCGACGCCGACGGTGAGTCGTCGGGGGCGGAGCGGTACGAGCTCTCGTGGGCCGGAAAGGGCGAGGCCACCGCACGCGCCCAGGCGGCGACGGAGCAGACGCTGGTCCCGCGTCCCGACGAGAGCGTCGACTACGGGGAGTCGGGCAACCACTTCATCGAGGGCGAGAACCTCGCGACCCTGAAGACGCTCCAGCGGTCCTACCAGCAGCGAATAAAGATGATCTACCTCGACCCGCCGTACAACACCGGGTCGGATTTCATCTACAAGGACGACTACTCGACCGCGGCCGCCGACTACGAGCGGGAGACCGGCCAGCGGACGGCGGACGGCGACAAGCTGGTGAGCAACCCGGAGACGAACGGGCGGTACCACAGCGACTGGCTGTCGATGATGTATCCCCGGCTGTTCCTCGGGCGGAATCTCCTCCGGAACGACGGGGCGATCTTCGTGAGCATCGATCACAACGAGCACCACAACCTCCGCCACCTCATGGACGAGATCTACGGCGAGGACAACTACGTCGGCACCTTCGTCTGGAAGCGCCGGACCCCCGACGCACGGAACTCGGGCGGGATGTCCATCGACCACGAGTACGTCGTGGTGTACCAGCGGTCCGACGCGTTCGAGATGCGGGGCGTCGAGAAGTCGTTCGACAACTACACGAACCCGGACGACGATCCCCGCGGCCCGTGGGTCGCCGGCGATCTGAAGAACTCGCGGACGAAAGACGAGCGGCCGACGATGTTCTACGAGATCACGGACCCCGAGACCGGCCACACCTATCAGCCGGACCCGAACAGCGTCTGGCGCCTCGGCGAGGAGACGATGCGGCAGTACATCGAGGAGGGTCGGATCCTCTTCCCCGACGACGGCGAGGGCGTGCCCAACTTCAAACGCTTCCAAAACGAGATCGAGAGCCGGTACAAGCCGCTCTCGTCGTGGATCGAAACGACGACGACCGACGAGGACATCGAGCTGTTCGAGGACGCCTTCGACCGCACCGTCCTCCAGACGGGGATGACCGGCACGGCGACGCGCGAGCTGAAATCGCTGTTCGGCTACAAGGCGTACGACTTCCCCAAGTCGACGGACCTGATCCGGAAGCTGATCCGCCACAGCGTGGACGGCGGCGACATCGTCTTGGACTTCTTCGCGGGATCGGGGACGACGGGCCACGCGGTCATGCAGCTCAACGCGACCGAGGAGTTCGACGACCCCGTCCGGTTCATGCTCGTCCAACTGGACGACGAACTCGACGAGCCGCGGGGGGAAGAGACGACCCACGCGGAGGTCTGCGAGCGGCGCCTGCGGCTGGCGAGCGAGCAGGTCGCCGACGACCACGACCTGCCGGGCGCCGCTCCGGGGCTCGGCTTCGACAAGTACACACTCGGGGAGTCGCGCTTCGAGCGGTGGGGACGCCCCGACACGGAGTCGGAAGCCCGCGCCGCGCTCGAACGATACGCGGCCGGCGCCGGCTCGGCCGTCGATCTGACCGATCCGGACGCCGCGCTGGTCGAGGTACAGCTCCTGCTCGGGTTCTCGCTGGACGCCGCCGTCGAGGCCCTCGCGGACCACACCTATCACCTGTCCGAAGACGACCGCGACGCGCTGGTCACCTTCGCGGAATCGGTGACGTACGAGACGCTCACCGAGTTCGATCTCCCGGCGGACACGCAGTACGTCTGTTTGGACGGGAGCCTCTCCGATACGGACAAGGAACGCCTCAACCGCGACCTCTCGCTCCGAACGATCTGACCATGGAATTCGAATTCGATCCCGACCTCGAGTATCAGCAGGAGGCCGTCGACGCGGTCACCGACGTCTTCGACGGCCAGCCGAACGTCGGCGAGCAGCCCGCGTTCGGGACGCACGGGACGACCGTTCCGAACGAGTTAGCACTCTCCGAGGAGCAGCTCACGGCCAACACGCGAAAGGTCCAGCGGCGTCACGACCTCGCACAGAGCGACGACCTCTATCGGGCGGCCGACGGCGAGACGACCGACCTGTTGAGCTTCAGCGTCGACATGGAGACCGGGACGGGCAAGACGTACGTCTACCTCCGGACGATCCACGAGCTCTACCGGCGGTACGGCTGGCGAAAGTTCCTCATCGTCGTTCCGAGCGTGGCGATCCGCGAGGGCGTCGTGAAAACGATACAGCAGACGCGAGCCCACTTCGACTCGCTGTATTCGCGGCCGCCGTTCAACTGGACCGAGTACGACTCGTCGACGCTGAGCGATGTGATCCGGTTCGGCAGCAGCAGCCAGATCGAGGTCATGGTCATGACGCTCCAGAGCATCAACCGGAGCGACGAGAACGTCATGTTCCGGCCTCACGACAAGCTCAACGGCGACCGCCCGGTCGACCGCATCGCGGCGACCAATCCGATCGCCGTCTTGGACGAGCCGCAGAACATGGAGGGCGAGAAGAGCAAAGCGGCCATCCCGGCGTTGGACCCCCTCTGTACGCTTCGGTACTCGGCGACGCACCGACGGATCAGAAACAAGGTGTACGAGCTCTCGCCCGTCGACGCGCACGAGAAGGGGTTGGTGAAAACCATCGAAGTGCTCTCCGTCGTCCAAGACGAGGACTTCGACAAGCGATACGTTCGACCGCTGTCGTTCGACGCCGGTCCGAAGGCACGGATAGAGCTGTACAAGGACCGGTCGACCGGGGCCCAACTTGGAAAGAAGACGGTCCGCGCCGGGGACAGCCTCTACGCGGCGAGCAACGGCTTACCGCCGTACGAGGGTGTCGAGGTGGCGTCGATCGACGCCCGCCACGAAGTCATCGAGCTCAGCGACGGGACGCGGCTCCACAGCGGGGAGTCCACGGACACCGACATCGAGACGATCCAGCACCGGCAGATCCGGGAGACGGTCCGCGAGCACTTCGAGAAGGCGCTCGACTACCGCCGAGACGGGATCAAAGTCTTGAGCCTCTTTTTCATCGATCGGATCGACAACTTCCGCGGCAGGAGCGGCGACGAGACCGGCCACCTCTGGGAAGCCTTCTGCGAGGCGTTCACCGAGCTGAAGGCCGAAGACCGGTACAGCGATCTGTTCCCCGATCAGTCGCCGGAGGACGTCGCCGGCGCGTACTTCGCCACGACGACGAGCGGCGACATCAAGGTGCGAGAGAGCTCGATCCGGGACGACGTGGAGTCGTACGAGCTCATCATGCGAGATAAGGAAACGCTGCTCTCCGCCGACGAGCCGACGCAGTTCATCTTCTCGCACAGCGCGCTCCAGGAGGGGTGGGACAACCCCAACGTCTTCCAGATCTGTACGCTCAACAATACGGTCAGTTCGGTGAAGAAGCGTCAGGAGATCGGACGCGGCGTTCGACTCCCCGTCTATCAGGACGGGACGCGCCTGCCGCCGGGCGACCGGCGCAATCGCCTCACGGTGATCGCCAACGAGAGCTACGCCGACTACGCCGACGACCTCCAGGCGGAGTACAGTTCGGCGACGGACTACGGCGACGACATGCGCGCGCAGACGAATGATCACCGGGACCGGACCGTCGTCACGCCGCGGACTGAGGTCGCCGACGAGTCCCCGGCGTTCGCGAGGCTGTGGGAGCGGATCGCGCCGAAAACGACGTACACGACGACGATCGATTCGCCGGCGCTCGTCGCGAGCGCGGCGGCCGAACTCGCCGGCGTCACGGTCGACGAGCCGCGGCTCCGCGTCTCCCGCGGAGAGCTATCGATGGACGACGGCGCCGACATCGAGACGGTGGGCATCGCCTCGCAGGTGGAGTCCGTCGACCGCGACGGCCCGCTCCCGGATGTCGTCAGTCATATCGCCGCCGAGACGGGGCTGACGAAGCAAACAGTCGCAGAGATCATCCTCGAATCCGAGACGGTCGACCAGCTACTGAAGAACCCCCACGCGTATCGGGTCGCGGCCCGCGAGACGATCGACGCGGTCAAAACCGAGTACGTGGTCGAACACATCGACTACGAGCGGATCGGCGATGCGCACCCGACGGACATCCTCAGCGAGGTCGAGACCTACGCCGAAAATACTGTCAGCGTGGACAAGAGCGTCTACGATAAGGTTATCTGCGACAGCGAGGGTGAGCGGCGGTTCGCGCGCCGCCTCGACCGGGACGACTCCGTCGCGCTGTTCATCAAGCTCCCGCGCGAGTATCAGCTCCCCACGCCGATAGGGCCGTACAACCCGGACTGGGCCGTCCTCTTCGACAAGGAGACGGCGGTCCGCGCGGACGCGGAAGACCGCCGACTGTACCTCATCAGGGAGACGAAGTTCGGCACCGAAGACGACCTCCGGCCGTCCGAGGCGACGAAGATCGAGTGCGCCCGCGCTCACTACGACGCGCTGAACGTCGACTTCGACCTCGCGACCGACTTTCGGGACGACGATATCATCGAAGACGTCCTCAACATCGACGTCGACGCCGAGTGAGGCGCTCACCGAGCGTTGATCGGTCTCGGAGTGGGCCGATATCGCTGCCCTCGCTCACGGCCGGTCTCCTCTCGTCGTCGGACCGTTCGCGTATCGGCCCGAACGCACAGTCAGAGCCGCGTGAGTCGTTGTCAATGGCCTCTGTCAGAGGGCTCTCAGTGAAGGGACGACAACATATTTCAGCAAACTTTTCGGCCTCTAGTCCCTCTAGCAGATCGGTGTAACCGGAACACCACGTCAGAGGCAGACCCGCGCATATCTCTCCTCGCTTGCTTCGTGACGGCTTCCAGTTTCACCGTCGTCGATCGCAACTCGATCGATACCGTCACCGGTCCGCGCTCGTCGACGCGGTCGGAGGTCCACGAACGTGGCGCCGTGCGCTACGGCTAGGCTACGACGGGGCTGACCACGTCGCGGTATCCGTGGACACAACGGTCGAATTCTACTGGTACAGAAGGCTCTAACTATCGAGAGTTAGGACGGAATTAGGTGGCTGGGGAGTTCCCGGCCCCTAACACGCCACGGCCGAAGACCGTAGACGTTGTAGGTGGGCCAACACGGGTAGCGGCTGAATGATCGGCGATGCCCCTCGTCGGTCGGGATCGGATTTGTCTCGTCGATAGTTGCGTTCATGCTCAGAAATCCTCCGGCAAGTAGTCGGTCCGGCGGTAC
>NZ_NEWI01000056.1:0-17927 GCF_002135005.1 Halorubrum sp. SD612
CATCATCGCCGACTCCGGCCAGGGGTACGCCTCCGAGTCGAACGCGACGGACGCGGTCGAGCGCGTCGGCGAGTACGCCCCCGACGCGAGCGCGCTGGCGGCCGGCGGCGCGGCGTTCGAGATATACGAGGACGCCGCCGACGAGTGGCGCTGGCGGCTCCGTCACCGCAACGGCAACGTCCTCGCGGACTCAGGCGAGGGGTACGCCTCCCGGTCGAGCGCCGTCGAGGCCGTGACGGGCGTGAAGGCCAACGCGCCCGGGGCGGAGACGGTCGAGCAGTAGACCGGGCGGTAGAGCCGGGCGGTCCGTCGCGCGTTTTTAGCCGGATCAGGTCGCCGCGAGAAGCTTCAGCCGCAGATCGCGCTCGTCGACCTCGTACTTGAACGCCGGGTGGCCGTCGACCAGCACGTAGGGGACGCGCTCGCCGTACTCGTCTGCCAGTTCCGGGTCGGTATCGACGTCTATCTCGTCGATATCGACCGTCACGGGGTCGAGGTCGGCGGCGACCGACTCGATCGTCTCGCGGGCGACGACGCACAACGAGCAGTTCTCGCGGGTGTAGAGGGTGACCGAGACGGTCGTCGGGCCGTCGTCGGCCGAGGCTTCGTCCCCGGTCACGGCTCGGAGGAGCCGTCCGCGTCGTCGGCCGGTTCGGCGGGGTCGTCCGCGTCGCCGGTCAGCTCCTCGGCGACCGTCGCGGCGTCCAGCAGTTCGGGGCCAACCGCGAGGTCGGCGACCGTCGCGACGAACTCCGGCAGCGACCGGCTCGCGTACGTCACGATCTGGACCTCCGGATTCTTTTCTTTCGCGACCGGGATACCGGTCGCTTCCTCCACGTCGGTGAGGACGAAGTACGCGGCGTCGGCGATGCCGGCCTCGGCGAGCGCGTCGGCGGTGACGAGCCCCTGGATACGGTTGATCGCGACGCCGCACGCGGCGAGCTCCTCGCCGAGCCCGTGCTCGTCGGGGCCGGCGATGACGGCGAGTGGTTGGTCCGTCATCACTCGTACTCGATCGTCGCGGGCGGCTTGTGGGTCACGTCGTAGACGACCCGCGCCACGTTCTCGTTCTCGCCGGTGATCCGGCTCTGGATCCGCTGGAGCGTACTCCAGTCGAGCTCCTGCGCGCGGGCGGTCATCCCGTCACGGCTCTCGACGGAGCGCACGGCGACTACCCAGCCGTGGACGCGGTTGTCGCCCTTGACGCCGGTCGCCTTGCCGAGGACCGCGGCGAACGCCTGCCACGGGTCGTACTCCGCTAACTCCTCCTCGACGACGTGGGTCGCCTCGCGGGCGACCGCGGCCTTCTCGGGGGTCACCTCGCCGACGATCCGGACGGCGAGCCCGGGCCCGGGGAACGGCATGCGCTCGGAGATGATCTCCTCGAGGCCGAGCTCCCGGGCGACCTCGCGCACCTCGTCCTTGTAGAGGTCGCGGACGGGCTCGACGATCCCCTCGAAGTCGACGACCTCGGGGAGCCCGCCGACGTTGTGGTGCGACTTGATGTTCCCCTCCGACTCGATGCGGTCGGGATAGATCGTCCCCTGAACGAGGTAGTCGGCGTCCACGTCGCGCGCGACCGTCTCGAACTCGTCGATGAACCCCTCGCCGATGACGTGGCGCTTCTCCTCGGGGTCGGTGACGCCTTCGAGCCGGTCGAAGAACCGGTCCTGCGCCTCGATGACGCGCAGCGACTCCATGAAGTCGAACGTGTTGCGTATCTCCGCGGTCTCCCCCTTCCGCATCAGTCCCGTGTCGACGTAGACGGGGGTGAGCTGGTCGCCGACCGCCTCGTAGGCGAGCGTCGCCGCGACCGAGGAGTCGACCCCGCCGGATAAGGCGATCACGGCGTTCGCGTCGCCGATCGCCTCCCGTATCTCCGCTTTCGCCTCCGCGATGACTTCCTCCGTCTCGACCATCTATAGCCTCACGTCCGCGTTCCGCTCGGTTGTGTCCGTCGATCCCAGCGCCGCCTCGACGAGGGAGACGAACGGCGGGCTCGCGCGGTCGGGCCGCGACCGGAACTCGGGGTGCGCCTGCGTCCCGAAGAAGAACGGGTGGTCCGGGCGTTCGAGTATCTCCATCCGGTTGTCGGCGCGCCCCGAGAAGACGAGTCCGTCGGCCTCCAGATCGTCGATGTACTCGGGGTTCACCTCGTATCGGTGGCGGTGGCGCTCGGTACAGGCGTCGGCGTCGTACACCCGGGCGGCGAGCGTGTCGGGCTCGATGTCGGTCTCGTGGGCGCCGAGCCGCATCGTCCCGCCCATGTCCTCCGTCTCGTACTGCTCGGGGAGCAGGTCGATGACGGGGTGCGGCGTGTCGGGGTCGATCTCCGCGGAGTGGGCGCCGTCGAGCCCGAGGATGTTGCGCGCGTGTTCGACGACGGCCATCTGGAAGCCCAAGCAGAGCCCGAGGAACGGCACGCCGTTCTCGCGAGCGTAGCGGATCGCCTCGATCTTCCCGTCGGTCCCGCGGGAGCCGAAGCCGCCGGGGACGACGACCGCGTCGGCCTCGGCGAGCCGCTTCTCGTGTTCGGCCCGCGTCTCGTCGGCATCGACCCACAGCACGTTCACCTCGGTGCCGGTCTGGATGCCGGCGTGTTTCAGCGCCTCGTGGATCGACATGTACGCGTCTTCAAGCGCGTACTTGCCCACGAGCGCCACGTCGATCTCCTCGTCGCGGTCGCGGGTGACCAGCTCGCGCCACTCCGTCGACCGCTCTTCCTTCGGAAGCGCCTCGTCGGCGAGGCCGAGCCGCTCCATCACGTACTCGTCTAATCCCTCGTCTTCGACCATCAGCGGGACGTGGTAGATGTCCTCGACATCGGGGTTCGAGAAGACGGCGTCCGTGGGCACGTCACAGAAGAGCGCGATCTTCTCTTTCGTCTCCGGGTCGAGCCGGTCCTCCGAGCGGCCGACGAGGATGTCGGGCTGGAGGCCGATCGAGCGCAGCTCTTTCACGGAGTGCTGGGTGGGCTTCGTCTTCTGCTCGCCGTTCTTCGAGTACGGGACGAGGGTGACGTGCGTGAAGAGGATGTCATCGTCGTCCTCCTCGTGGGCGAACTGGCGGAGGGCTTCGAGGAACGGCATCGACTCGATATCTCCGACCGTCCCGCCGATCTCGACGAGACAGACGTCGCTCCCCTCGGCGGCCTCCCGGATGCGACGCTTGATGTCGTCGGTGACGTGCGGGATGATCTGGACGGTCTTGCCGAGGTAGTCGCCGGCGCGCTCGCGCTCGATGACGTGCTGGTACGTCTTCCCCGTGGTAACGTTGTGGTCGAACGTCATGTCGGTGCCGAGGAAGCGCTCGTAGTTGCCGAGGTCGAGGTCGACCTCGCCGCCGTCCTTGAGGACGTACACCTCACCGTGCTCGTACGGGTTCATCGTCCCGGCGTCGACGTTGAGGTACGGGTCCACCTTGACGGCGGTGACGTCGAAGCCCGCGTTGGCGAGAAGGCGCCCGGTGCTGGCGGCGGTGATGCCCTTGCCCAGCCCGGACATCACTCCGCCCGTGACGAACACGAACTTCCGACCCAGCGAGGGGTCGTACCCCGTGTCGGGATCTGCTGGCATATCGACCGTCCGGCAGGCCGGGGCAAAACCGTTTCGGACCCCGCGGTTCGCTGGACGTTCGTGTCGTTTCGGGACGTGTCGGATCACCGTGGAGAACTGTGTGGTAGCGGCGAGGTGATCGAGGCCGTCAGGTCGACCGCTTGTTCGGAAGTCGGTGACCGTGGATCATCGGCGAACACCGCCAAAGCCCCGGTCGCGAGGACTCGCGCGACTCGCTGTGGTCCTCAGTCGCTCACTCCGCTCGCTCCCTGCGGTGTTTGTTCGTCGTGCTTCGCCGTCGCGACCGCCCGTTTGAGTCCCGCCCCACACAGCAACCGCACCTCGCGCCTCCCCAGCCTCGTCAGTCGTCCTCGCTTCGGACGACTGACTCCAGCGAGGGACCGAAGGTCTCTCTGGCAGCCGATTTGACAGAGCAGTCGCTCGCGGCGTTCGAGTGGATTTTGCGAGGGAAGAGCGCTCCGAGAGCGTCTTCCCGCATCACGGGGGGTGGACCCCGGCGATGCGAGGGGAGGGATTTGAACCCACGGACCTCTACAGGAGCGGAGCTTGAATCCGCCGCCGTTTCCGGGCTTGGCTACCCTCGCACGCGGACTGACGTTGGATCGGCCTCCTCTTTATCCCGTCGGTTCCGCACCGACCAGCGTCGCCCGGAAGCCCCCCTCTGGGGACTCGTCGACTTCGAGCGTCCAGCCGTGCGCGGCCGCCACGCGCTCGACGATGGCGAGCCCGATCCCGGTCCCGCCCCCGGGAGAGACGCCGAAGTCGGTCAGTTCCGCGCGGTCGCGCTCGTCGTCCGGGAGCCCGGGACCGTCGTCGGCCACGTACAGCCCGCGGTCGTCGACGCCGACTCGAACCGTGGGGCGTCCCCGCCGTACTCGAAGGCGTTGCCGATGAGGTTCCCGACGGCGCGCCGGAGCAGGGTCGGGTCGCCGGTGACGGCGCCGGCGTCCGCGACAACGAGGTCGGCGCCGGCGGGGATCTCGCCGAAGTCGCCCGACCCCAGGCAGTCGGCCGCGAGGTCGGCGAGGTCGACCGCGGCGTCCTCCGTCTCGACCGCGTCCGGATCGCGGGCCATTACGAGCGCCTCGTCGATCATCGACTCGATCCGACCGAACGCGCTCTCGGCGGCGGCTAACTGCTCGGTGTCGCCGGTCTCGTGCGCGAGGTCGACGTACCCCCGCGCGACCGACAGGGGGTTCCGGAGGTCGTGCGAGATGAACCCCGCGAGCCGTTCGAGCCGCTCGTTGAGGCGCTCCAGTTCGCGTTCGCGCTCGACCCGCGCCGTGACGTCGCGGATGACTCCCACCGCGCCGACGACGGTGCCGCCGCGCTCGATCGGCGTCAGCCGCGTTTCCGTCGTCACGTCGCTCCCGTCGTCGAGCGTCGTCGTGAGCTGGACGCGCTCGTCGTCGGCTTCGGCCCCGAGGACGCGCTCGACCGCGGTGCGGTAGCGCTCGCCCGCCTCCTCGCTCCAGCGCCCCTCCGCGACGAGTCGCTCGGGGTGTTTCGCGTGGAGGACCGCCTCGTCGAAGCCGGTCACCTCGCGGAGGCGGTCGTTGACGAACACGCGGTTCCGGTCGGCGTCGAGGACGTACGCGCCGTCGCCGAGGGCGTTCGCGATCGACTCGGCGTGATCGATCGGGACCGACTCCGGCGGGGTTTCCATACGGTCCGTACGGGCCCCAGAGACGAGTGTTACTCGGGTAGCGACGGGCGTGGCGGCGAGCGGCCGACCGCGTCAGCCGGCGATCATCGCGACGCCGGCGACCGCGAGGACCGCCGCGGCGAGCCGGAGCCGGAAGTGCCGCTCGCCGAGCAGCACGCCCCCGAGGACCACCGCGACGATCGCCTGCGTGTTGATCACGGGGGAGGCGACGCTCGCGGGCAGCGCCGCGAACGCGACCGTCGTCAGGTGCTCGCCGAGCGCGACGAGCCCGCCGGCCGCGAGGAACTTCGGGAGGTCCCGCCGGGTGACCGCGAACGGGCTCCGGAGCGCCGCCGGAAAGAGGACGACCGCGACGCCGGCGAGCAGGAGCGGCACCCACAGCGTGCCGGGGATCGAGAACTCCTGGAGCGCGACCCGCTTGCCCACGTCGGCGACCGCGTAGCAGGCCGCGCTCGCGAGCGCCAGCTGCGCCGGCCGGGAGCGCGCGGCCCGCGCGAACGGCGCGAAGAAACCCCCCGGCTCGTAGTTCGCGACGTACACCGCGAGGGTGGTGACGACGACGCCGGCGACCTGGACCGGCGCGAGGACCTGCCCGAGCAGTCCGACCTCCAGCGGGAGGACGAACATCGGGACGATCTTGTTGATCGGCGCGACGTACGACACCGCCCCCTGGTCGATGGCGCGCAAGAAGAGGACGAAGGCGGCGGCCGTCCCGAGGGTCGTGACGGCGACGACCGCGGCCCGACGCGGCGCGACGAGCCCGGACACCCCCGCCGCGGCGTCGCCGAACCCGACCGTCAGCCCGGTCCCGGCGAGGAACCACGAGACCGCCGCGACGTTGATCGCCACCGTCAGCGCGGCGGGCGGGTATCCGGCGAAGGCGCGCTTCAGGACGAAGAGGTACGCGCCCCAGACGACGGCGGCGGCGACCGCGGCGAGGAGTCCGGCGTCCATGCGGTCGACCCGAGCGCGAGCGGGGAAAAGAAGGGTTCGGTTCGCGGGCCGGTCGGCTTCGCCGCCGGCGCCGCGAAACGGTTAGGTCGCTGCCGCGTGAACGGCACGCACATGGACGACCACACTCGGGACCCCGGCGTCGCCCCGCCGCTCGGGAACCCGACCGGGTGGCACGCGGGCGACGAGTCGCGCGCGGCGTCCGGAGAGGCGGAAGCGTCGTCCGGCGACGCGGACGCGTCATCCGGCGACGCGGACGGGCTGCCAGACGCGCAGGCGGTCGGCGGGTACTGGGAACACGCGACGCTCCGACGCGCGACCGAACACGGCGTGCGGCTGTTCAACGACGGCGCCTACCACGAGAGCCACGACTGCTTCGAGGACGAGTGGTACAACTACGGCAGCGGCACGGCCGAGAGCGCCTTCCTCCACGGGATGGTCCAAGTGGCCGCGGGCGCGTACAAGCGCGTCGACTTCGAGAACGACGCGGGGATGCGGTCGCTGTTCGAGACGGCCCTCCAGTACCTCGACGGGATCCCGAGCGACTTCTACGGGGTCGACGTCGACGACGTGCGAGAGACGCTCCGGGCCGCGCTCGACGACCCCGCCGCGGTCGACGGGTGGCAGATACCCCTCGACGGCGCACGTCAGCCGGCGTACCCCGCCGACTACGAGTACACTGAGCGCGTCGACGAGGGGCACTGAGCCCGGGCGTTGCCTGACGCACGGGGATCGGACCGCTCGCCGCGGATCCGAACGGCACTTATTCGCCGCCCGTCAGGGTGTGGTATGGAGATCCACGATCTGGGCGACGGGGAGCCCGAGGTCGCCGTCGTCGGCGCGATCCACGGCGACGAGCCCTGCGGCGCCCGCGCCGTCGAGCGCCTGCTCGACGCCGACCTCGACCCCGAGCGACCGGTCCGCCTCGTCACCGCAAACGAGGCGGCGCTCGACGCGGGCGAGCGCTACCTCGACGCCGACCTCAACCGGGCGTTCCCCGGGAACCCCGACGCGGAGGCCCACGAGGTCCGGCTCGCGGCCGAACTGGTCGACGCGCTGGAAGGGTGTACGACCCTCGCGATCCACTCGACGCAGTCGTACGCGGAGCCGTTCGCGGTCATCGACTCGATGGACGAAGTGACCCGCGCTGTCGCGCCGCACCTCCCCGTGGACGCGGTGATCCAGACGGACGCGTTCACCGAGGGCCGACTCATCGAGCACCCGCACACGCTCGAAGTGGAGGCGGGGCTCCAGGGCTCCGAGGCGGCCGCTGACAACGCCTACTGGCTGTCGCGCGCGTTCCTCGCCGCGACCGGCGCCATCTCCGCGCCCGGCGCCGACGACGTGCTCGACGCCGGCGGTCGGGAGGACGTGTCGGTGTTCCGACTCCGCGAGCGGATCCCGAAGCCGGAGGCGGAGGCGTACGAGGTGTTCGCGCGCAACTTCGAGCGCGTCGAGCCCGGCGAGCGGTTCGCGGCCGCCGACGGCGAACCGCTGCTCGCCGACGAGCCATTCTACCCCGTACTGTTATCGCCGAACGGCTACCGCGACCAGTTCGGCTACGTCGCCGACCGCGTCGGCACGCTGGAGTAGGTGCCCGCCTCGCGGCGCGCGAGGCCGAGCCCGGACGCCCGCTACTCGACGAGTTCGATCGCGTCGTCGCCGTTCGGCACCGCACAGATGAACGCGCCGGGCTCGTCGCGCTCGTTGCGGTACCAGTGTTCGACCCCCGGCGGGATCAGGAGAGTGTCGCCGGCCGACACGGTGCGTTCCTCGTCGCCGATCCCGACGACGTACTCCCCGGCGAGGACGTACTGCTCGTGTTCGATCGCGTTGGTGTGGCGGGGGACCTCGGCGCCCGGTTCGAGCTCAAACCGGCGCATCGCGAAGGTCGGCGCGCCGTCCGACTCGTCGAGGAGGACGCCCTTCGAGAGCCCCTCGGCGGCCTCGACGGGCTCGTACGCGATGTCGTCGCCGCGCTTCACGACCGACTCGGCGTCGCCTGCGTCGCTCATACGCGACCGTGACGGGAGGCGCGTATTTAATTGCTCACCGCCCGGTCCCGGCGGCTCGAACGTCGACCGACCCCTGTGACTTAACCGCACACCGGCCGAACGCGATGGCATGCGTGGAATCAAGATCGGGAGCGCGTTCGGAATTCCGATCCGGCTCAACTGGACGTTTCTGATCGTCTTACCGCTGTTCGCGTACCTGATCGGGTCGCAGGTCGGGATGATCGCGGAGGTGATGAACGAGACGGCCGGTCTCGGGATCGACGCGACCGCGGTCGCGAGCGGCACCACGCCGTGGGTACTCGGGCTGTCGGCCGTGATCGGGCTGTTCGTCGGGGTGCTGCTCCACGAGTTCGGCCACTCGCTGGTCGCCATGCGATACGGCTACGAGATCGAGTCGATCACGCTGTGGCTGCTCGGCGGCCTCGCCAGCTTCGCCGAGTTCCCCGAAGACTGGAGACACGAGTTCTGGATCGCGATCGCCGGCCCGCTCGTCAGCGTCGCGGTGGGGATCGCCTGCTACGGGGTCGTCCTCGTCGCGCCCGTCGGCTCGAACGCCGTCCTCTTCGTCTTCGGCTACCTCGCGCTCCTGAACATCGTCCTCGCCGTGTTCAACATGCTGCCCGCGTTCCCGATGGACGGCGGGCGGGTCCTCCGGGCGCTGCTCGCGCGGAACCAGCCACACGCGCAGGCGACCCAGCGGGCCGCCTCCGTGGGGAAGGTGTTCGCGTTCCTGATGGGGATCTTCGGCCTGTTCACCTTCCAGCTGCTGCTCATCGTGCTCGCCTTCTTCGTCTACATCGCCGCCTCGGGCGAGGCCCAGCAGACGACCCTGAAGGCCGCCTTCGAGGACGTGACCGTCGGCGACGTGATGACGCCCCGTGAGGGGCTCCACACGGTGACGGAGGACACCTCGGTCGGCGACCTGATGAGCCGGATGTTCGAGGAGCGCCACACTGGCTACCCCGTCCTCGACGGCGACGAGCTCGTCGGGATGGTCACCCTCGAAGACGCCCGGTCGGTCCGCGAAGTCGAGCGCGACGCCTACCGCGTCGACGACGTGATGGTGACCGACCTCGTCGCCGTCGACCCGGACGCCGACGCCCTGACCGCCCTCCAGACCATGCAGGAACACGGCGTCGGCCGCCTCCCCGTGGTCGACGCCGACGGCGAACTCGTCGGCCTCATCTCGCGGTCGGACCTGATGACCGCGTTCAACATCATCCAGACGGGCGGGACGCCGGGCGTCATCAGCGGCCGGCGACAGCAGGCCGGCGAAGAGCCCCGAATCCTCTGACCGCTCGCTCCCGCGGCGGCGGTCCGCGACCGCCCCCGGCGTGGGGTATATACGCGGCAACGACCTACTCGGGATGTGACAACCCGGACCATCCGCGCCCGCGACCGGCCGGTGTTCGGCGTCGACGTCCACAGCGGCGACGTCCGCGGCGACAGCCCCTCCTACGCGCTGGTCATCCTGGACCCCGTCGACGAGGACGACCCGGACGCCCCCGACGCCGACGGTCCGATGGCCCGGATCACCCGCGACGTGGTCTCGTTCCGGAAGCTCTGCCGGCTGATCGACGACCGCGAGCCCCTCTACGTCGCCACCGACAACGCCTACGAGCTGGCGGCGGACAAGGGGGAGCTCGTCAACTTCCTCCGGTCGCTGCCAGACGGGACCCGCCTCGTCCAGGTGACCGGCGCGGAACGGCCGGAGCCGCTCTCGCGGGTCGCCTCCCGGCACGGCATCCCCTACGGCAAGAAGCCGATGAAGGAGGCGGAGGCGTCGGCGCGGCTCGCCGCCGCGAACGTCGGCCACGAGGTGACCGCGTTCACCGACGAGACGACCGTCAAGGTGTCCCGCGGGCGCTCGACCGGAAATGGCGGGTGGAGTCAGGACCGCTACACGCGGCGGATCCACGGTAACGTCCGCAAGCGGACGCGCCAGGTTCAGTCGAAGCTGAAGGATGCGAACCTCGACTTCGAGCGGGACGTGACCGAGAAGTACGGCGGCTACGCGAACGCGACGTTCACCGTCGAGGCCCGCCCCGAGGATATCCCGGTGTCGAACTCGCGGGCGGGCGACGTGCGCGTCGAGGTCGAGCGGGAACGCCGCGACGGGATCGAGTACGAGCCGCTGGTGAAGCGGCGCGACCGCGTCATCGTCGGGATCGACCCCGGGACGACCACCGCGGCCGCGGTCGTCGGCCTCGACGGCACGGTCCACGCGTTATACTCCTCGCGCACCGGCGACACCGCCGAGGTGACCGAGTGGATCGTCGAGCAGGGGCGACCGATCATCGTCGCCGCCGACGTGGAGCCGATGCCGGAGACGGTCGAGAAGTTCCGGCGCTCGTTCGACGCCGCCGGGTGGCGGCCGACGACCGACCTCCCGGTCGACGAGAAGCTCCACCGGACCCGCGAGGCGAGCTACGCGAACGACCACGAGCGGGACGCGCTGGCGGCCGCGCTGTACGCCTACGACGACCACGAGGAACAGTTCGAGCGGATCGCGGCGAAGACGCCGCCGCGGCTCGACCGCGGGGCGGTGATCGCCGGCGTCGTCGCGGGGGGCTCGTCCGTCGAGGCCGTCATCGAGGACCTGAGCGAGGACGACGGCGGGGACGGAGACGAGGGCGACGCGGACGAGGCGGACCCCACCGAGCCCGACCGCACCGAGGAGGAGGAGACGATCCGGCGGCTCCGCGAGCGCGTCGACCGGCTGGAGTCGCACGCCGAGTCGCTGGAGGAGGACTTAGAGGAGCGCGACGACCGGATCGCTGAGCTGGAGGGCGAGCTGGAGGAGGCGAAACGCGAGGAGCGCATCGAGGCGCGCTCGCGGCGCGCGGTCTCGCGGCTCGAACGCGAGACGGACCGGCTGGAGCGCGAGCGCGACGAGGCAGAAGAGCGCGTCGCCGACCTCGAACGCAAGGTGGAGACGCTGAAGGAGCTGTGGCGGCTCGACCACTCGAACTTCGGCGACGTGGCCGAGGGGCAGGGGCTGGTGAGCGTGAAGGTGGTCGAGCAGTTCACGCTCGACGCGCTCGACGCCGCGGACGACGCCTACGGGCTCGTCGCCGGCGACGTGGTCTACCTCCGGGACGCGTCGGGCGCTGGCCGGCGGACCGCGGAGCGGCTCGCGGAGGCGGAGCCGCGGGCCGTGATCCGCGGCGATGGGAACCTCTCGGATGTCGCCGACGAGGTGCTGTTCGAGCGCGCCGTCCCCGTGGTGCCGGCCGACGCCGTGCCGGTCCGCGAGGTGGACGAGCTGGCGGTCGCGAGCGAGGAGGACCTCGCGGCCGCCGTCGAGGACTGGGAGGAGCGCGCCGAGCAGCGCCGGCGCGACGAGAAGGCCGAGCGGATCGACCGGATCATCTCCGAACACCGGGCGGGGCGGACGCTGCCCGAGACGGAGGAGTGAGCGCGCCCGAGGACGACCGGAACGCGAGTCAAAGCGGCCGACGGGCGCGCTGGCGGCGCTCCGCGTGAGTCGTCGGCACGCATCCAGAAGTCATATGTCCGGGAACGCACACTCGGGGGTATGGACGCTCACGAGCTGATCACCCGGAACGCGGCCGAGGTGGTCACCGAGTCGGAGATCGAGGCGCTGGCCGACGACCCCGAAGGAAAGCGGGCGTACGTCGGCTACGAGCCCTCGGGCGTGCTCCACATCGGTCACATGCTCACCGCGAACAAGCTCATCGACCTCCAGGAGGCGGGCTTCGAGGTCACGGTCCTCCTCGCGGACGTACACGCCTACCTCAACGACAAGGGGTCGTTCGAGGAGATCCGCCACACCGCCGAGCGGATGCGCGACCAGTTCATCGCCTACGGGCTCGACGAGTCGAACACGCAGTTCGTGCTCGGCTCTGACTTCCAGCTCGACGACGACTACACGCTCGACCTCCACGCCCTGGAGCTCGAGACCACCCTCGCGCGGGCCGAGCGGGCGATGGCCGAGATCAGCTCGGGCGACTCGGTGAAGGTGTCGCAGGCCGTCTACCCGCTGATGCAGGCGCTCGACATCCCGTACCTCGGCGTCGACGTCGCGGTCGGCGGGATGGAGCAGCGGAAGGTCCACATGCTCGCGCGCGACGTGCTGCCGAGCATCGACCGCGAGCCGCCGACGAGCCTCCACACGCCGCTGATCGCCGACCTCGCGACCGGCCGCGGCAAGATGTCCTCCAGCGAGGGCGTCACTATCTCGATGGAGGACTCCCGCGAGGACATCGAGTCGAAGGTGAACGACGCCTACTGCCCGCCGACGGCAGATCCGGAGCCGACCGACGACGGCGCGGAGCGCGAGAACCCCGTCCTCCAGGTGTTCGAGTACCACGTCTTCCCGCGGTTCGACGCGGTCACCGTCGAGCGCCCGGAGGAGTACGGCGGAGACCTGGAGTACGACGCCTACGACGCCCTCGAAGCCGACTTGGAGTCGGGCGAACTCCACCCCGCGGACGCGAAGGGCGCGCTCGCCGAGTACCTCGACCGCCTCATCGCGCCGGGCCGCCAGCAGCTCGCCGAGTAAGCCACCCCGCCGGGCGGAGCGCTGTTAGCCGTCTCTTTTCCCTGTGAGCTCCGGCTTTTCGCCCGTCGCGCGGCCGTCGACCTCGCAGGTCCCGTCAAGACAACCCAGTCCGGCCGCCGTCTCGAAGACGGGGAGCCCGCAGTCGCACTCGTCGACGGCGACCCCCGCGGGGAACGAGAAGGAGGTCTCGCAGTCGGGATAGCGCTCGCAGCCGAGGTAAACGCGACCCGGCGCGGAGCGGACCCGGAGGTCCCCCTCGCAGTCCGGGCACTCCCAAGCGCCGTCGAACCGGTCGCTGACGGCCGCCTCCATCGGGTCGCACGCGGGGTCGAGACAGAGGTGGAACGGCTCGCCGCGCTCGACGCGGATCTTCGGGAGCCCGCAGTCGTCGCAGGTCGCGTCCGTGACGCTCGCGCCCGCCGGGAGCCCCCAGCGCGCCTCGCAGTCGAGACACGCCACGTCGCCGCGCGACCGCACGAGCGGGCCGCCGTCGTCGGGGCAGGTGCCGACCGGGACGCCCGCCTCCGTGACGGGGAGCGCCCGGCTGGCTGTCGCCTCCTCGGCGACGACGCGGAGCCGCCGCGATCCGTCGCGAGCGGTGACAGTGAACCCGTCGCCGTCACCCTCGACGACGACGCTCTCGGGGCGGGTGAGCCACGCGACGGGCTGGTAGCCGTCAGCGTCGTGGACGAGCGTCGTGTCGTCGGGTTTGATCAGTACCACGACGCGGCCCCGATGGGTTCGGGTGCGGTCGCCGCGGTCGGCCACCTGACAGTCGCCTGCGAGCACGCGGAGTCGTTCCGGCATAGGACGGGTGGCCGCGGAATGGGTGTTAAGCGGTCGTTGCGGGAGTTTAAGAGAGATACCGGGCGGGTGGCGGTGAGAACGGGTGAGGCGACGAGACGGCAGATCGCTCGAACGTCCCGGCCGCTCGTTGATAAGCGGATACCGACGGATCGAAAGATCGGATTCGGACGCCGGCGCGCCTACGCCACCCGAACCGTCCGCGTCGCCGTGACGGGCAACAGCGGGAGGTCCGGGAAGACGACCTCGACGACGAACTCCAGTTCGTCGGCGTCCGGCGGGCCGAACACGCCGACCGGGACCGTCGTCTCCCCGTCGAGGTACGTCGTCGTCGCGGTCATCTCCACGTCGTTGACGGTGACGCGGATCCCCGCGCGGGCGCTCCCCGAGACGGCCGCGACGGCGACCTCGCACATCTCGTTCTTGCCGACCGCGATGCCGTCGGGGAACTCACCCCAGTCGACGTCGATCCGGGGGCAGTCGCGGGCGGCGTCGACGATCCGCTCCGCCACGGAGTCGCTCATCCCGGCGTTCGCCAGTTCCGCCGGACCGGCGTCGACGACGTCGGCCGGCGAGGTGAGCCCGGCGTCCGCGAGGCGCTCCGCGCGGCCGGAGCCGACCCCCTCGATCGCCGTGAGCGCGACCGCCTCGCGGGAGACGCCGTGTTCGACGCGCGCCTCCACGCGACGGGCGAGGTTGGCGGCGCGCGGGCCCGCGAACCGGTCGAGGAACTCCGCGAGCGCGGCGAGCAGGCGGAGCGCGTTCTGCCGGATCACCCACGCGTCGGAGCGGAGGTCGGAGGGGATCGAGTCGGCCATCCCCGCCCGCAGGATGGCGAACACCTTGCGGTGACCGTCCTCCAGGTCGGTGTCGCGGCCGTCGAGGATGCGGTCGACCGCGTCGGCCTCGGCCGAGCGCGCGGAGACGGAGTCGAACTCGCCCGCCGACGCGACGGTCTCTAACACGGCGTCGGCAGTCAGCGTCTCGCGGTCGGCGAGGCGCCGGAACCGGCGGGCGGTGTCGAGCCGGAGGTAGTACTTCGAGGCCAGCCGACCGAGGGCGGTCGGCTCGATCGCGAGGTCGTCGTCGGCCGCGACGAAGCCGTCGTCGACGAGCGATTCGAGGGTGTTCCGCACCCGGTCGCGGAGCGTCGAGAAGTCGTACTGGTCGGGCTTCGACTGCGCGCGAACGTAGTAGAACGTCGTCTCCAACCACGCCATCACGTCTTCGAGCCCGCGGATCGTCCCCATCGCGATCTCGGCGTTGAGGTGCGACTCGAGGTCGGCGGCGAGCCGCGACTCGATCGCCTTCCCCTCGCGCAGCAGTTTCCGGTACTTGTCCGCGTCGGCGCGGTCGCAGACCACCCAGCCGTACCCGACGTCGTCGTACTCCGGCCGACCGGCGCGCCCGAGCATCTGGAGCACGTCCAGCGGCGAGATGTCCGTCTCCCCCTCCAGCGGGTCGTGGTACTTCGTGTCACGGATGACGACGCAGCGAGCGGGGAGGTTCACGCCCCACGCGAGCGTCGACGTCGAGAAGAGGAACTTGATCTTCCCCTGTTTGAACCACTCCTCGACTCGGTCGCGGTCGTCCTTCCCGAGGCCGGCGTGGTGGAACCCGACGCCGTCGGTGACCGACTGGCGGAGCGTGTCGTTGGTGAGCTCTTTCGCCTCGTTGTGGAAGTCGTAGTCGTCGCGCGAGTCGATCGGGATGTCGCGTTCGGTGATCTCGTCGCGCGCCTTTTTCGCGGCTTGGACGGTGTCCTGCCGCGAGGAGACGAACACGAGCGTCTGTCCGTCCTCGCGGACGTGCGGCTCGGCGAGGTCGAGCGCGCGGTAGAGCCGGCGGTACTTGTCCGCGAACGCGTTCGAGCCGTGCGAGTACGTCTTCACGCCGGTCTCGAGGTCGACGGGACGGTACTCGTCGCCGAAAGCGTACGTCGTCTCCGCGGGCGCGTCGAGCCACTCCGCCACGTCGCCGATGTTCGGCATCGTCGCCGAGAGCGCGACCACGCGGGGGTCTTGGAGCCGGCGGAGCCGCGAGACGGTGACTTCGAGCACCGCGCCGCGCTTCTCGGAGTCGAGCAGGTGGACCTCGTCGATGACGACGCAGTCCACGTCGGTGATAAAGGAGTACCGCGCCGAGTCGTGTTTCCGCGTCGCGCTGTCGGCCTTCTCCGGCGTCGTCACCAGCACGTCCGCGCGCTCGGCGCGGCGGGGGTTCAAGTCGCGCTCGCCGGAGACGACGTACACGGAGTAGCCGAGATCCTCGAAGCGCTCCCACTCGCTCTCCTTCTCGTTCGTGAGCGCCCGCAGCGGCGCGACGAAGAGCGCGGTCCCGCCCGCGGCGAGCGTCTTACAGATGGCGAGCTCCGCGAGCGCCGTCTTCCCGGAGGCGGTCGGCGCCGACGCGACCACGTTGTGGTCGGTCTCCAAGATCCCCGGCAGCGCCTCCCGCTGCATCCGGTTGAACTCGTCGAACCCGAAGGCCTCCGCGAACTCCGGCACCGCGTCCGCGACCTTCACGGCACACCACACCCGTGCGCGAGTCGTCGGGAACCGCGGCTGTGTCGCATCGGATCGAGAGGGGGGCTTCGAGGGCAAAGGCGTTTCTCATGCGGGCGCGGCGGGACTCGGGCCGCGCGAGCGGCGAGATGTCGAGGTCGCCGAGCGCCGAAGCGTCGCCGCGGACCCACACCGTTTAGGCGACCGCGGTCGACCGCACGGGTATGATCCCCTCGTCGCCGCTCGTCGTCGGTGCGGGCGTCGCGGTCGCGCTGTTCGCGCTGTTCGCGGTCGCCCGTCGGCTCCGCGGCCCGTCGACGGAGGCGCGCGAGTCGAAACGCGCTCACGAGGCGGCCCAGGAACGCGAACCGCCGGTCGAGATCGGCGAGACGTACGAGTTCGGCGTCACCGAACTCACCGACCACCACTCGGGGAACGAGGTCGCCGTCGGCAAGGTGGAGGGATTCGTCCTCTTCACCGAGGACATCCCGAGCGGACTCGAACCCGGCGACGTGATCCGCGCGAAGGTCCTCTCGTTCAACGAGGGGCGCACCTCAGCCGACGCGACCTTCGTCGGGCGGGCGTAGTTCGGTCGGTTGGGGCGCGGTCGCCGCCGAGTCGGCCGGCGCGACGACGCCGGACACCACACCCGAGGCGACCACGTCCGCCCCGAACCGGAGGTTGATACGTGATGGTGACGAAGAGGTGTCGCAATGGCTCAGGCCGGCACCCAGGACCTCACGGAGCGGTTCATTCAGTTCTATCGCAACTACTACCGGGAGGAGATCGGACAGCTCGCCCAACGGTACCCCAACGAGCAGCGCTCGCTGTACGTCTCCTACGACGACCTCTTTCAGTTCGACCGCGACCTCGCCGAGGACTTCCTGAACAAGCCGGAACAGATGCGCGAGTACGCCGAGGAGGCGCTACGGCTCTATGACCTCCCCGCCGACGTCAGCCTCGGCCGCGCGCATGTCCGCATCGAGGACCTCCCCGATAGCGTCGACATCCGCGGTATCCGCGTCCACGACGACCATATCGGGAAGCTCGTCTCGATTCAAGGGATCGTTCGTAAGGCCACCGACGTACGCCCGAAGGTGACGGAGGCCGCCTTCGAGTGCCAGCGCTGCGGCACCATGACGTACATCCCGCAGTCCGACGGTGGCTTCCAAGAGCCCCACGAGTGCCAGGGCTGCGAGCGACAGGGCCCGTTCCGCGTCAACTTCGATCAGTCCGAGTTCGTCGACTCACAGAAGCTCCGTATCCAAGAGTCGCCCGAGGGGCTCCGCGGCGGCGAGACGCCCCAGTCGCTGGACGTCGACATCGTCGACGACATCACCGGGAAAGTGAGCCCCGGCGACCACGTTACCTGCGTCGGTATCCTCCACATCGAGCAGGTCGAACAGGGCAACGAGAAGTCCGCCATCTTCGACCTGTACATGGACGGCGTCTCTATCGCCATCGAGGACGAGGAGTTCGAGGACATGGACATCACCGAGGCGGACAAACGCGACATCATCGAGCTCTCCGAGCGCGACGACATCTACGAGGCGATGGTGGGTTCGATCGCGCCCGCCATCTACGGGTATGAAGAGGAGAAGCTCGCGATGATCCTCCAGCTGTTCTCCGGCGTGACGAAGCATCTCCCCGACGGGTCGCGGATTCGGGGCGACCTGCACATGCTCCTGATCGGTGACCCCGGCACGGGTAAGTGTCTTAAATTTGATACCAATGTGACACTTGCTGATGGACGAGAAGTCCCGATAGGCGATCTCGTCGAGGACAATCTCGATGATCCGAAACCGATCGACGACGGCGTCTTCGACGAGGTCGATTTCGAAGTACCCTCGCTACAGTCGGACGGAACGATCGGATCCGCGCGAGCGA
>NZ_NEWI01000057.1:0-17711 GCF_002135005.1 Halorubrum sp. SD612
GGGATCGTCTCAATGAATGGTTCAAGCACCGCCTCATACCAGATCTTTCGACGCTGAAACGGCAGATTCAACGAGGACTGCCGACGATCACGGAACCGATCATCTGGAACTATCTCTGCCCTTGAGGACGGTAGAAATTAACGCACGACCGTATCAGCTTGAACATCTTCTGTTTCCCGCGCAGGACGACATCGCCGGCGCTGTCGGTGACGGCGTACTTGTTGCGGACCAGCGACTGCGTGACCTCGTATCGGTCGTCGCTGAGGTCCACCGTTGAGATGTCGTACGCGCTCGACTCGGCGGGGAACGTGGAGGGGTCGACCATGGGTGTCGACGCGCGTCACCGCCGGAAAAAGCTTCCTGCTCTCTCCGCGGCGCCCGCGGCCGGCCGGTAGCTCAAGCGATCGTCGTAGCCTCCGAGACCCCTTTTGAAACGGCGCACCGTCGTGACGGTAATGTCTCGACTCGCCCTCGTCGCGGTCGCGTGTCTCGTCGTCCTCGCCGGCTGCCTGTCGGGCGGCGCTCCGGGCTGCCCCGCGATAGGACCGGACGGCGAACGGGTCGACGATCCGGTGTGTCCCGACCAGCGGACGGGCGGGCTCTCGCTGTCCCTCGATCGGGACGGGGAGACCGTCCGCGTCGTCGCCACGAACGTGGGCGACGAGCCGGTCCCGATCAATCCGGACCGGTGGGTCGTCTTCCGGAACGCCGCCGACTCGGGGGCCCCCGAGTGGCGGGCGGCGGCGAACGCGCCGGCGGGAACGTACAACCTGACCGTGATCGAACTGGCCCCCGACGAGACGCGGACGTGGGCGCTCCGCTACGACCCGACCGCGTCGGACGCGTCCGACCGGCGCGACGCGGTGCTCGACCGGCCGGGCGAGTACGTCTTCTCGCTCGGGTCGAACAACAGGACCTACGTGATCCCCTTCGAGATCGAGGCGTGAACGGCGGCGCGCGCCGCTCAGACCGCCTCCTCGCTCTTCCGCTGTCGGTGGTGACGCCGGAGGACGCCGACCTTGTTCGCGACCGCGGCCGCCAGGTCCCGGAACGCCGCCGCGGCCTCACCGTCGCCGTCGGAGACGATCGGCTCACCGTCGTCGCCTCCCGCGCGGACGGCCGGGTCCAGCGGCAGCGATTTGAGGTACGGGACGTCGACCGACTCGGCGAGCGTCCGCCTCCCGTCCTCGCCGAATATCTCGTGTCTGTCCCCGCAGCTCGGGCAGACGAACCCGCTCATGTTCTCGACGACGCCCAACACGTTCGTCCGGTACTCCCCGAACATCTGAACGCCTCGACGGGTGTCGCCCACGGCGACGGACTGCGGCGTCGTGACGACGACTATCCCCGTCACGGGGAGGTTCTGAAGCACCGTCAACTGGACGTCGCCCGTCCCCGGCGGCAGGTCCACCACGAGGTAGTCGAGCTGCCCCCACGACACGTCCTCGAAGAGGTCGGTGAGCGTGTTCTGCGCGACCGGTCCGAGCTGACCGACCGGCAGCGCGAAACGGCGCGCACCGCGCACTTCGCCGGGTTCTTCGAGTGGCCCCGCGAGCACACTGGAGAGGAGGTGGCGTCGATGATGGATATCTCGCAGACGACGTTCACGCAGCACCTCCGCGCGGCCGAAAACAAGCTGTTCGCCGCGCTGTTCGACGACACTGTGACGGTGTCGTGAACGGCCCGCGGAGCGGTGACTGGTCGGCCACGGGGCGGTGATCGGTCGGCCGCGAGACGGTCGGCTGCGGTATCCCTCAACTCCGGTGCCGGTCGGCTACGGCGTCAGTCGGTCGACCGAGACCCACTCCACGTCGGCGGCGCGGACCCAGTCCGCCGCGCGCGCGCCGCGTCCGCCGCCGCCGACCGACGTCACCGCGAACACCATCTCCTTGCGGACGCCGCCGGCGAGCCGCACGTCGAGCGAGAGCTCGCGCGGTGAGAACCGGTGGTCGGCCTCGACGACGCGCACCAGGTGTTCGGAGTGGGGCAGGTCCTCGACCGTCTCCACGTCGAGGTACGTCCGGAAGTCGGCGCCGAACTTGAAGCCGGTCTTCGGCACCGCGTCGGCACCGCGGAGGCGCTCGTACACCGCGAGCCGGCGGTCGAAGCGGTCCCCCTCCACCTCGCGGCCGCGGGCAACGATCCGGGCGGCGTCGTCGCCGGCAACACCCCCCTCGTCTCCGACCGACGTGGACAGCGCCAGCCGGCCGTCCGCGACCAGCGACGCGGCCTCGACGAGGGAGAGCTGGAGCGCGCCCTCGACGTCTGCGGCCCGTCCGGTGAGCGGGCGGCCGTAGAAGCCGCGCTCGTACAACCCCTCGGGGGCGTCCCAGACGACGACGCGGTCGGCGAGGAGGACGCCGGTCAGGTCGGCCGGGGGCTCGTAGTCGGTCGATCCCTCGACCGCTCCGGACTCGGCCGCGAAGTAGGTGATGTCGGACTCCTCGTCGACGACCGCGAGGGTGCGGCCCGCGAGCCCCGCGGCCGCGACGGACTCCCGCTCGCCGACGACCCGAATGGGGTACTTCACGTTGCCCGTGTCGGGCGTCTCGCCGCGCTCGTAGGCGACGAAGTCGACCGCGTCTCCCGGCGCGTCGCTCCCCCCGGGCCACGGCTCGCGGGCGGGCGAGAGGTAGAAGCCGCGGTCGCGGAGGTCTGAGTAGACGAGGAACCGCACCGCGAAGCGGTCGGCGGCGGCCGCGCTCGCGACGAAGAAGCGCTCGAAGCCGACGGGGTCGCCGCCCGACACGCCCGCCGCGTCGCCCCCGAGTTCGATCCCGGAGAGGTCGCCGCGGAACAGGAGGTGGGCGGCCTCGACCCGCGAGAGCGCGATCTCGTTGCCGTCGAGCGGCCGCCCGTACCCCCGGGCGTCGTAGAAGCGCTGGCGGGCGTCCCCGCCCACGCGGACCGCGTCGCCCCGCAGGTGTCCCGTCGGTTGCATACCCGTCACGGCGGCCGGGCGAGGGAAGGGGGTTGCGGTCGGCGGTCGGGGCCGGTCACTCGTCTTGGATGAACTCGCCCGAGCAGTCGTACTCGATCAGCTCGAACCCGTTCGCGGCCACCACGCTCCCGTTGTAGGGGTCGGTCCGCTCGTACTGCTGGTGGATCGTGACGTTTTCCACGGCCGTCTCGCGGGTCCGGTTCCAGTCCTCACAGAGGTAGTTCGCGAGGTACGACCGGTGGTTCTCGTTGTCCGTCGACGCGACGTTGCCGAGGTACTTCCGCCAGCGCGCGCTCCGGTAGGTGGCCTCCGCGCGCGGCGGCCGGTCGAACTCCACGGGCGAGTCGCGCAACACGTCTCGCTCGGTCCCGTCGGCGAGGGTGCCGACCGTCACGAACCACCGAGTCGTGCGGGTGGGATCCGGTGCGAACATCCGCCAGTGTTGGTCCATCTCGACGGTTTCGAGGGCGTTTTCGGCCGGGTCTGGCGTCTCGGCGTAGCCGACTGCCTGGGCGCTCGAGAGGACGATCAGCACGAGGAAGACGTACGGCACGACCGTCGAGAGGAGCGGTCGTCCGCGTCCGACTCGCGCGCGGAGGCCGGCGACGGCGCCGCTCGGCGTCGGTCGGGGTATCGACGCGTCGAGCGAGGCGAGCGACTCTCCGACGGACTCGAGGCGCCCGCGCCACCGTTCGAGGGCCGCCGGCGGGCCGAACCGATCCACGGCGCGCTCCGCGGCGTCCCAGACCGGGGTCTGGAAGAACGGCACGAAGCCGACGACGACGACGATGGGGAAGAGGCCGATCGGCATCGTGACCGCCATGCCGAGGTGCATCCCGACGAACAGCGAGGCGATCGCGGCGCGCGGGATCCCCGTGAGCAGGATCAGCAGCGGGGAGGCGAACAGGAGCGCGATCCACAGGACCGTGAGACCGCGGAGCAGGCCGGTGAACTCGGCGAGGTGGTTCCCCAGCAGGTAGGTGAAGTGGTCCGCCTGCATGATGTACGCGACCGCCTCGCCGTCCATCCAGAGGTCGCTCCCGCGCTTGTGGATGCCGTTCGTCACGTACATCAACAGCACCTGTATCAGGACCGCCATCGTGGCGACGGTCGCCACGGCGGACCCGGACGGCCCGGCTGTCGCGGACTCATCGCCGTCGTCCGCCCCGGGATCTCTCTCGGAGCCGCCCGCGCCAGCGGCGGCGTCCGCGTCGGTCCCCGCGCCTGCCCGCCTGAGGGCGTCGACCGACCAGCGGGCGCCGAGCGGGAGGAAGACGCTCCAGAAGAGCAGCATGCGGAGCAGGCTGTCGCCCGAGTTCAACACCATCGGGTTCCGGGCGTGGAGCGAGAGCAGCAGCAGCCACGAGGCGAGCGCCGCGAGCCGCGTCCGATAGCCGGCGAGCAGCGCGAGGGCGAACGCGCCCGCGAGCGCGAACAGCAGGGCCACGGCCCACGGCTCACCGACGAGCGCGTGGACGGAGTACACCTCCCCGTAGTCGGCGAACAGCGCGCTCCGCGGGAGCACGCCGTCGTCCGTGTAGAAGGCGGACAGCGAGCGCGACCGCCGGATCAGGTCGGCGATCACCAGCGTACCGAGGCCGATCCGGAAGGCGGCGAGCGCGCGCAGGTCCACCGAACACCGCGCGGCGAGCGCCGCCGAAAGCCGTCGCACGACGGTCCGGAACCGCGATCGGGCGGTCGCGACGGAGGAACTTCGAGCCATGATGTCGGACTCCAACTTGTTGGAGAGGCCGAGGGACCTGTATAAGTTTTCCGTGCGCGGGACGGACCGCGTCCGCCTCGGCGCCCGCCGGGGTACCCGGCAACCGGTATCCCCCTTCTGCGCTCGCCGCAATCTTCCGCTCCGCCGCCACCGCAACCCCGGCTCCGGGTCCACCGCAATCCTGAACTGCGGCGGCGACGTAGGTTCGCGAGTGATGGACGGGGATATCCCCGACGATGAGGCCGTCATCCTCTTCGACGGCGTCTGTAACCTCTGTAGCGGGTTCGTACAGTTCGTCGTCCCCCGCGACGCGGAGGGGAAGTACCGCTTCGCCTCGCTCCAGTCCGACGTGGGACAGGCGCTGCTGGCCGAACACGACCTTGCGAGCGACGACCTCGACTCGGTCGTCCTGATCGAGGACGGCGAGAGCTACGTGAAGTCGTCGGCGATCATCGAGATCGCGTCGGGGCTCGGCGGCCGCTACCGGCTGCTCTCGCCGTTCCGCTACGTCCCGAAGTCGGTCCGCGACCGAGTCTACGACTTCGTCGCCGACAACCGATACCGGTGGTTCGGGAAGAAGGACCGGTGTATGATGCCCACCGGCGACGTGGAGTCGCGGTTCATCGAGTGAGCGAGGCGTTACCCCCGGCTCGCTCACTCCGCGTCGCGCCGATCACTCCGCGTCGCGCCGCTCGTAGGTGACGAACGCGAGGTCGTCGTCGGTCTCGCGGGCGCGCTCGACCCACGTCTCCCGGTCCCAGTCCGGAAACCGCGTGTCGCCGTCGGGGCGCTCGGGGATCTCGGTGATCTCCATCCGGTCGGCGCGGTCGAGGTACGCCTCGTACACCGTCGCGCCGCCGATGACGTACACGTCGTCGACGCCGCGGTCGGCGGCGTCCGCTCTCGCCCGCGCGAGCGCCGACTCGACGTCGTGCGCGACGACCGCGCCGTCGGGGAAGTCGCCGTCGTCGACGGGGCGGGTCGTCAACACGACGCTCGTCCGCTCGGGGAGCGGGCCGCCGACGCGCTCGGCGATGCGTTCGTACGTCTTCCGACCGACGATCACCGGGTGGCCGGTCGTGAGGCGCTTGAACCGTGCCAGGTCTGATGGGTAGTGCCACGGCATCGCGTCGCCGTCGCCGATCACGCGGTTCTCGGCGACGGCGGCGACGAGGACGAGGTCCGGGTTCGAATCCATGCCCGCCATCACTCCGCGACCGCGAACGAGATACCGTCCGCGGAGTCGTAGTCGACGACCTCGACGTCCTCGTAGGTCAGCTCGTCCAGCGGCTTGTCCGCGATCTCGATCCGCGGGCGGTCGCGGGGCGTCCGCGACAGCTGTTCGAGCAGGCCGGGCACGTGGTCGTACCCCTCCTGCCCGTTCGGCTCGTCGGGGGCGGTGCGCTCGACCCAGCTTTTCACGTCGAGGTAGTCCTCCTTGCTCTCGACGTTCGCGAGCCGCTCCTGGACGTAGCGGAGATTGTTCGCGTACCACTTCCCGCGCTCGCCGCGGCCGCAGTAGACGTGCGCGTCGACGACCGTGTGGCCGAACTCCCCGACCTCGAAGCCGGTCCGCTGCGCGAGCGCGTTCGCAAGCAGCGCGTACGCCGCGATGTTGAACGGGACGCCGAGCGCGATGTCGCCCGACCGCTGCGTCAGGTGGAGGTTGAGCCGGCCGTCTTGGACGTTCACCACGAAGGTGTAGTGGCAGGGCGGTAGCGTCGAGACGGCGGCGTTCGCCGGGTGCCACGCGTTCACGACCATCCGGCGGGAGTGGGGGTTCTCTTCGAGCGTGTCGAGGACGTACTGAATCTGGTCGAACGTGCGCCGCCGCGTCCCGTCGTCGTCCTCCTCCACGGTGACCCAGCGGTCCGCGTCGTCGGGCCACGTCTCGCCGGGGAGTTCGGCCGCCGCCTCCGGGACGGGGTACCGCCGCCAGAACCGACCGTACGCGGTGTCGAGCTTCCCCTCCTCGTCGGCCCACGCGTCCCAGATCTTCGTCTCCTCGCGGAGGTTCCGGATGTGCTCCTCGCCGGAGAGGTACCACAGCACCTCGTGGATGAGCGAGTTCCACCGGTAGCCGTCCATCTTCTTCGTCGTCAGGAGGGGGAACCCCTCTGCGAGGTCGACGGTGTACTGCCCGCTGAACGTCGCGATGGTGTCGACGCCGGTCCGGTTCGGCTTGTACGTGCCCGTCGAGAGCGCGTCGTCGACGAGATCGAGGTACTGTTGCATGGTGGGGTGGACGCGCCGGGACGGCCGTCGCCGGCGCGGGCTGATATCGGATGAAACGGGGCGGGGAACCTAATAACGTTGATCGAACCCGCCGCAGTCACCGGTACCGCTCGGGGACGTACGGGTCCAACACCGCCGGCAGCAGCGGGAAGAACACTGCGGCGGCGTCCGCGAGACGCCGGCGAAGGACCGCGTACACGGCGGCGACGATCACCGTGGCGACGACGAGCCGTCGGAGCGGCCCGTCGAGCAGGAGGTACAGCGGCACCGACATCGCGACGGAGAGCGCGAGGTCCTCCACCGCGCCGTCGTAGCGGACGCCGCGGCGCGGCGGGATCCACCGATCCCGGTGGTGGTCGTACACCGCCTTGTCGGAGTTCCCCTCCCACGGGCGGAGCTCCAGCCCGCCGCCGTACATGTCGGTGACGCTGTGGAACGCCGCCCCGAGGAGGAAGAACGCGGCGCCGACGGTGACGGGTGACGGCGCCAGCGCCGCCGCGAGCAGCGCCGGCACCGCGATCACCGGGTAGTACACCGGGTAGTGGAGCGTCCGCCGGTGACCGACGTACATGTCCAGATCCGGCGTGAGGCCGCCGAGAAAGCCGGCGACGAACCCGATCGGCGCCAGCTCCGGCGCCACGAGCGCCAGCGGGGTCGCGAGCAGCATCCCCGCCAGCACGTGGGTCGGGAGCATCATTGTGATCGTACTCAGGCGACAGAAATATATGAGTATGTCGCCCGGCCGTTTCCGTCGCCCGACCGTCTCGATCGCTCGACCGCGGCGCCGACCGTCGCGCTTCGCGCGGACGGTTTATATACGGGCGGTCAAACCGGGACGTATGCTCATGACGCCGGGGCCGACCGCGGTCCCAGAGCCCGTGCGCGACGCGATGTCCCGCGAGCTGATACACCCCGACGTAGACCCGCGGTTCCGGGAGATATACGACCGGCTCACCGACCGGCTCGCGACGGTCTACGGCGTCGACACCGACGCATCCGGAGGGGACGCCCGCGATGTCGTCGCCCTCGGCGGCGAGGGGATCCTCGGGCTGGAGGCGGCGGTCGCGTCGCTCGTCGAGCCCGGCACAGAGGTGCTGTGTCTGTCGAACGGGCTCTACGGCGAGGGGTTCGCCGACTTCGTGGAGTCGTACGGGGGGACCCCGACCCTGGTCGCCGCCGACCACGACGAGCCGCTCCCGGTCGACGCGCTCGACGAGGCGCTGGCGGGGGACGAGGCCGACTTCGACATCGCGACGATGGTCCACTGCGAGACGCCGACCGGCGCGCTCAACGACGTTACGGCGGCGCTCGACCGGATCGAGGCCGCAGACGCGGAGGTCCTCACGGTCGTCGACGCCGTCTCGTCGCTCGGCGGCGTCTCGGTCCCGACGGACCGGATCGACGTGTGCCTCGGGGCCTCACAGAAGTGCTTCAGCGCGCCGCCCGGGCTCGCGACCGCCGCGGTGAGCGAGCGCGCGTGGGCCGCGATGGAGGAGCGGGACCCGCACTCGCTGTACGCGAACTTCCTCCCGTTCCGCGACGTGAGCGACGGGTTCCCGTACACGCACCTGACGACCGAGGTCGTCGCGCTCGACGCGGCGCTCGGGCTGCTGCTGGACGAGGGCCTCGACGCGGTCCGAGAGCGACACGAGGCGGCCGCGGCCCGGTGCCGCGAGCGCGGTGCGGAGCTGGGACTGGAGCCGGTTCCCGACCCGGAGCGCAGTTCGCCGACGGTGACCGCCTTCGAGGTCCCCGGTCGGGCCGAGGCGCTTCAGGAGCGGCTGCGCGAGGAGCACGACGTGATTCTCGCGACCGGACTGGGCGAAGACGCCGGAGACGTACTCCGCGTCGGCCACATGGGTCACAACGCGCGAGTCGAGCGCGTCGACGAGACGATGGACGCGCTGGCGGCGGTGTTATGAACGGGGGGTGAGACGGGCTCGCAAACCGCCGATATCTTCATTTCAGACGCGGCGGGCGATCCGGTTATGCCGTCGCCACGCGAGGCGATCCGGGAGCACGGCTGGACGGTCGAACACGTCCCCCACGAGAGGATCGCGAAGTACAACGCCTGTTACCGCGTCGAACTCGACGGGGAGCTGATCCACCCGCCAGCGGCCGACGACCTAGGCATCCCGAGGAACGAGGTCTGGATCTCCGAGAAGTGGTCGAGGTACGACCGGTTCATCCTGTATCATGAGCTCAGAGAGATCCTCTACCGGGCGAACGGCCACGACAAGTCCACGGCGCATCGGCTCGCCGAACGCGACGAACTGTCGCTGTGGCGGGACAACCCCCGCTGGCGGGTGATGAACGCCGAGTGGGACCAGGGACGGGCGCACCTCCCGTTCCCGCACGAGGGAGGCGGCCTCAGTCGGCGGACCGCCGCAGCAACAGCGCGATCCCGGTGAGCGACACCGACATCCCGAACAGGATCACGCCGAGGTAGCCGACCGCGATCGACCCGATGTCCTGAATGTGCGAGTGGTACTCGTCGGTCACGTGCGCGTACAGCAGGAGGGTGCCGACCGCGCTGAGCAGGAGACCGACCGCGTTCACTACCAGCCCGAGCTTCGCCATGTCTCTCGTGTCGTCCACGCTCCAGGTAAAAGTGAGCGGTGGAATGGAACGTCGCGGCCTCGCCGCCTCCGGAACGCCCTTGCCCCCGCCGCGATCAGTAGCGGACAGTATGAACCACCGCGAACTCGGCGATGTCGGCGAGGTCAGCGAGGTCGGCTACGGCGCGTGGGAGATCGGGAGCGACTGGGGCGAGGTCACGGAGGACGAGGCGGTCGCGGCGGTCGAGACTGCGCGCGACGCCGGGATCGACTTCTTCGACACCGCCGACGTGTACGGCGACGGTCGCTCTGAGCGGATCCTCGGCGAGACGCTCGCCGACGAGATCGCGGCCGGCGACGTGACCGTCGCGACCAAGGCCGGTCGCCGACTCGACCCCCACGAGCCCGACGGGTACACGGAGGCGAACCTCCGCCGGTTCGTCGACCGCTCGCGGGAGAACCTCGGCGTCGAGACGCTTGACTTGGTCCAACTCCACTGCCCGCCGACGGACGTGTACTACCGGCCGGAGACGTTCGACGCGCTCGCGACGCTCGAATCCGAAGGTCGGATCGACGCCTACGGCGTCAGCGTCGAGCGCGTCGAGGAGGGGCTGAAGGCGATCGAGTATCCCGGCGTCGAGAGCGTCCAGATCGTCTTCAACCCGTTCCGGCAGCGGCCCGCGGAGCTGTTCCTCGACGAGGCCGCCGCGCGCGACGTGGGCGTGATCTGCCGGGTGCCCCTCGCCTCGGGGCTGCTGACGGGCGCGCTCTCCCGCGACGACGAGTTCCCCGAGGACGACCACCGGAACTACAACCGCGACGGCGACGCCTTCGACGTGGGCGAGACGTTCGCCGGCGTCCCCTTCGAGGCGGGCCTCGACGCGGCCGACGCGCTCGACGAGCGCCTGCCGGACGACCGGCCGCTCTCGGAGTTCGCGCTGCGCTGGATCCTCGACCACGACGCCGTCTCGACCGCGATCCCGGGCTCGACGACCCCAGACCACATCCGGGCGAACGCGGCCGCGAGCGTGGCCGCCGCGCTCTCCGACGCCGAGCGCGAGGCCGCGGCGGCGGTGTACGACGAACACGTGCGCGAACACGTCCACCAGCGCTGGTAGGTCGCGGCCGCGGGACCGCGAGTCCGGTCGGGCCGGCTGCGAAACGCGTTCCTTTTTTTGCGCGACCGCCACCGGATCGGCAGAGACGACCGTGGAGAGCGAACGCGAGGCGGCGGCGACCGAGCCCGACGACGAGCGCGAGCGCGGCGAGATCCCCGACGACGAGCGCGAGGCGTTAGAGACGATCGCGCACGGCGCCGTGCTCACCTCCGGCGGGGTCGCCGGCCAGCGCGCGCTGATCGCGGCGGCCGAGTTCGCGCTGACCCGCGGGCTCGGCCCGACCGCCTACGGCGTGTACGCGCTGGCGTGGCGGATCGCTCAGCTCTGCTCCCGGCTCGTGACGTTCGGCAGCGTCCCCGCGATCCAGCGGTACCTCCCGGAGTACGCGGATGACGCGGGCCGGCAGGGCGCCGTCGCCGGTCTCGCGTACGGGACGACGATCGGGTTCGGGGTCGCGATCGCGGTCGGCGTCTGGCTCGCGGCGCCGGAGATAAACGCCGGCACCGTCACCGAGCCGGCGTTCACGGGAACGATGCGCGCGTTCGGCGGCCTCGTCGGGCTGCTCGGGGTCGTGATGGTCGCGTCCGCGCTCTTCCGCGCGGTGGGGTCCGCCCGCGGCGAGGTCCTGTTCAACAAGCTGTTGCGCCCGGGCGTCCGGCTGGTCGGCGCCGTCGGCGCGCTCGCGCTCGGCTACTCGGTCGTCGGCGTCGCCGGCGCCATCGTCGCCGCGACGGGACTGCTCGCCGCGGCCGCCGTCCCCCTCTCGGCGTCCGTCACCGGTGTTCGCCCGACGCTCCGCGGTGCTCGCGCGGAGGCGCGCCGCTTCTACGACCACGCCGCGCCCGTCGCGATGAGCAGCCTCGGGAAGGTGTTCCAGAACCGCGTCGACGTGCTGCTCGTCGGCGCGCTGCTGACGGCGACCGCGGCGGGCGTGTACAACGTCGTCCTCGTGGTGATCGCGGTCGCGTGGATCCCGCTCTTATCTTTCAACCAACTGCTCCCGCCGGTCGCCTCGGAGCTGTACGCGGACGACCGGACGGCGACGCTCAACGAGGTGTACGGCTCCGTCACGCGCCAGATCGTCACGGCCGTCGTCCCGATACTCGCCGCGCTCGTGGTGTACGGCCGGGAGATACTCGGCCTGTTCGGCGAGGCGTACGTCGCCGGGTACCTCCCGCTCGTCGTCTACCTCGGCGGCGTCTTCGTCGGGAGCGCGGTCGGCGCGACCGGTTGGCTGCTGATGATGACGGACCACCAGTACGCGCGGATGGCGCTCGACTGGCTGCTCGCGGTCCTCAACGTCGGCCTGACGTACGCGTTCGTCGTCCGCTACGGGCTCGTCGGCGCCGCGCTCGGCACGTCGCTCGCCATCGCGGTCCAGAACGGGATCCAGGTCGTCCTCCTCCGCCGCTTCGAGGGGCTGTGGCCGTTCGACCGGACGTTCCTCACCCCGCTCGCGGCCGGCGGCGTCGCGGCCGCCGCGATGTTCGCGGTCCGGGCGCTGCTGACCGGTCTCCCGGCGGTCCTCGCGGGGAGCGTGATCGGGCTCGCGGCGTACGCGGCCGCGTTCCGACTCCTCGGCGTGGACCCCCGCGACCGGTTCGTCGCGCGGCGGCTGGCGCGCCGGTACCGCGCCGCGATCGCGGAGCGGTTCGACCGCTGAGGATCCCCGCGCGCGGATCGCGACGATTTATTGGCCGACCGCGTCGTACCCACGGTATGCAAACGATCGACCGCGGGTCGGCGGGGTCGGCCCGCGTCGCGATCGTCGGCGGGATCCACGGCGACGAGCCCGCCGGCGTCCGGATAGTGGAGCGGCTCGCCGAGGAACTCCCACCCCTCGACCCGAACGACGACCGCGTGGAGTCCGACGGACTCGTCCGGCTGATACTCGCCAACGAACCGGCGATCGCGGCCGAGACGCGCTACACGGACGCGGACCTGAACCGGGCCTTCCCGGGCGACGCCGACAGCGACGAGTACGAGCGGGCGCTGGCGCCGCGGCTCGCCGCCGAGTTGGAGGAGTTCGACGCCGTGCTCGCGCTCCACACCTCCCACAGCGCCCCGCCGCCGTTCGCCATCTTCAGCGACCTCACGGAGTCCGTCCGGCGCACCGTCACCGGGCTCCCGGTCGACCACGTCGTCGACGCGAGCGGCCTGCGGTCGACGACGCTCGACTCCACGATCCCGCACACCGTCTCGATCGAGGTGGGCCGACAGGGGAGCGAGGCGGCCGTCGAGTTCGGCCACGAGGCGTGTCGAGCGTTCCTCCGCGTTCACGGCGCGATCGCGGACGAGCCGCCGACGTTCTCGGAGACGGTCGTGGTGAAAGGCGACGAGGAGGTGCCGAAGGGCGGCGGCGAGCCGCGCGTCCACTTCGCGAACTTCGAGGCGATCCCGGAGGGCGCCGTGTTCGCGGAGGACGACGTGTACACCCACCGCGTCGAGGAGCCGGGGCTGGTCCCGATCCTCGCGAGCGAGGAGGGGTACGACGACATCTTCGGCATGTACGGCCGCGTCACGGGCGCGTTGAGGCCGCCGGGCGAGGGCGACCTGCGGGTGTACCCGCGCGACGACTCGGAGGGCACGGGAGAAAGCGACGGAGCGCGGAACGGCGCGGACCGGTAAGAACGGTCGGACTGCGTGTTAGCCGGAGCTCACTTCGCGGTCGGCGTGATGTCGCCGACCGCGTCCATCACCTGAACCGCCGCGCTGGCGGCGAGGCCGCGGGCGACCTCGTCGGTGTCGGACTCGGCGATGCCGGCGTCCAAGTCCTCCGGGTCGGGGGTGAAGCCGGCCGAGACGGGGTGGCCGGCCGGGGGGTTGACGGCGACCGTCGCCTGCGGACCGTTCGCGCCGACGGACAGCTCGGAGCCGACGGCGTAGCTGTCGGGCAGATACGATTCCGTGCGCGATACGATTCCGGCGACCGCGCGCCGGAGCTGCCGTTCCTGGTCCGGAGAGAGGTCGACGGCCGCGGGCGAGCCCGCGTCCGTCACACCCGGTGCCCCGGCGTACGGGTTGTTGCCGTTCATTCGAAGACACGACAAGTACGCGGAGCCGAGTCAAAAAGGCGTCGGCGGCGGCGACCGCGGTTTCGACCCGACGCCGGACCGCTCGCGCCGGCTACAGGATGGGCTCGGACTCGCCGTACGCCGCGACCACGACCGCGGTCGCGTACCGGTCCGGCTCGGCGGCGACCGTCTCGACGCGCGTCTCGCGGTCCGAGAGCTCCCAGTCGCGGAGCCCGGCGCCGCTGTCGAGCCCCGCGCGGATCCGGTCGCGCACGTCGTCGGGGTCCTCGCCGGTCACCTCGTAGAAGAGCCCGGGGCCGGGGCCGGTCGCCCAGCCCAGCCCCGCGACCGCGTCGGGGCGTCGGCGGGGCGCGCGCTTCGACTCGGCGCCCTCGGCGCCCGAGCGCCCGCCCTCGCGGAAGTCGACCGCGTCGCCGGGGCCGACCGTCCGGCGCGCCTCGACGACGGTGAGTCGGTTCCCGGCGGGACCCAGATCCGGCGCCTCGGCGACCGCCTCGACGGTCGCCTCGGCGGGGACGACCGAGGAGACCGCCACGAGGTTGTAGTTGTGGAGGTTCGCGTCCGCGAGCGCGGCGTCGTAGGAGGCCATCGCCGTGTCGGCGACCCCGACGCCCCCGGCGACGTGGATGGTGTTCATTGACGGCGAATCGGCGACGGGAGCGGTAAGGGGTTACGAACCCGAGCGCCGAGGCGGATACTACAAACCGTATTTAAAAATGCGGTGGCGCGTGCCTGCGAGCGGCCGCCATCGGCGGCCGCGAGACAGCACCGAGCGAGGTCGCCGGCGCGTAGCGCCGGCTGTCACCGGACTACGTCCGGTTTCAAGCGAGAGCTTCGCTCTCGCCCTGTCACCGGGCGAAGCCCGGTTGCCCGAGGGACCGTGTCCCTCGCTGCCAGAGAATCTTCGATTCTCGCTGGACGCGGTGAGCGCTCGAAGAGCGCGAACCGCGAGGCTGGGGAGGCGTGAGGTGCCGTGCGGTGCGGGGCGGGACGCAAAGGGGCAGCCGCGAGGCGGACGCAGGCGTTCACGAGAGCTTCGCTCTCGTGAGCCAATCAGAACGCGGAGCGTTCTGATGACGACGCAAGGAGCGTGGCGCCACGCGCCACGGACAGCCGGCGGCGAAGCCGCCGGCGACACCGCAACGAGGGAGCGCTAGCGACTGACTGAGGACCGTGGTTCGAGAGAGCGAAGCTCTCTCGTCATCGCCGGAAATCGGAGATTTCTGGCTAGCGGCCAGACTCCTCCGGAGTCTGGCAACATCACGAGACGCCGGAGGCGTCTCGAACGACAGCGAGCGTACTGCGGCCTCGCGGCTGGGGCTTCGGTGGTGGTCGTGCCGATCGACGATTTATAAACAGATGCGTACCGCCGAGCGGTCGGGGCTTCGGTGGTCGTCGTCGCCATATCGGACTCCCGGGACGAGTTCAGACCGACGTATCGCTCTCGCTCAGGCCGCGTGTTCGTCGACCCACGCCGTCAGGTCCTCGCCCGGAATGAACCCCTCGGCGCGTCGCGCGACCGGCTCGCCGTCGACGAAGAGGACGAACAGGGGAACGCTCCGCACGTCGAACCGCTCGACCAGCGGCGGGTCGTCGCGGGGGTTCACCAGCCCGACCGCGAGGTCCGTCTCGACGCCGCGGGCCACGTTGCCGATCACCGGTTCCATGCTCGCGCAGATACCGCAGCCGTCGGTGTAGAACTCGACGAGCGCGGCGTCGGCGTCCGCGACGAAGGCGTCGAGGTCGTCCTCGTCCGACAGCGGGACCGGGCGGTTCCCGCCGGACGATTCGCCGTCGGTCGTCTCGGCCTCGTTCGATACAGTATTGGATTCCATACGCATTATTGCGGCCGAGGGGTGATAACTGCTTCTGTCGCCGAATCGACGCCGAAGGAAAGCGATCGAAACGTCCGTAAAACCGCGGCGCGGGCCGCTACGCCGGCTCGTCGCCCTCTGGCTCGGTCCGCCACCCGCCCTTCAGCGTGACGAACCAGATAGAGAGGCCGGCGAGGACGAAGACGGCCGCCATGTACGGGATGATCGGCAGTTCGACCCCGACGAAGTCGAGCACGGTCCGGAGCTCGTAGACGATCACGCCGAAGATGGCGAGCGTCACGAGCAGGCCGCCGCGGCTCACGTCGACGGTCATCGGACCACCTCGGCGAGCGAGGCCGACGCGTCGGTGACCGCGCCGACGAGCGGCGCGGCGGCGTCGGCCAGCGCGTCGAGCAGCGGCGCGAGCCACACCGGATAGGTGCCGACGCCCGGTCCGAGGAGCCCGCCGCGGCTGATGATCGCCGCGATCGGCAGCGCGTACGCGAGGACGACGAGAACGAGCGCGATGCTCACCCACAGGCGGAGGTTATCGAGCACCTTCGGGGCGTCCTCCGCGCCGGAGACCGGGCTCGGAAGCGGCTCCGCGAGCCCGGCGACCTTCGGGTTCCCCATCGTCAGCGCGAGGTTCCCGAGGAACAGGATCGTCGAGACGAAAAGCAGCGTCCCGCCGATCGCGATCTGGATGTTCAGCTCCTCGAAGCCGCCGAACATCGTCGGGTAGTCGAAGCCGGAGTACTCCGGTTCGGCGGTCCGCCGCGGCACGCCGAGCAGGCCCTGCGCGTGCATCGCGTTCGACATCAGCGCCATGCCGATGAACCAGAGCACGACCTGGAACAGCCCGATCTGACTGCTGTAGATCGGCTTGTTGCTGATCTGCGGCCAGAGCCAGTAGACTCCGGCCATCATCGTCAGCGCCACCGCGGTCCCGACGGTGAGGTGGAAGTGCCCGGGTACCCACAGCGTGTTGTGGATGAGGTAGTTGATGTTCATCCCCGCGTTGACCATCCCGGAGAAGCCGCCGGCCGCGAACATCAGCCCGGCGAGCATCATGCCGGTGAACTCCGGCTTCCGCCACGGGAGGTTCGTGAGCCAGCCGAGCAGTCCGCTGCCGCCGTTCTTCCGAGCGCCGTACTCGACGCTCGCGACGACGGTGAACGCGGTGAGCAGGCTGGGCAACAGCAGGAACATCGTGTTCGTCATGGAGATGAACTTGAACCCCTCCGCGATGCCGGGGTCGAGGTACTGGTGGTGGATCCCGACCGGCGTCGAGAGGAGGACGAACAGCACGAACACGACCCGGGCCAAGGGGTCGCTGAACAGCCGTCCGCCGGCGATCTTCGGGAGGACGGTGTACCAGAGCATGTACGCCGGCATCAGCCAGAAGTAGACGACCGGGTGGCCGAAGAACCAGAACAGCGTCCGGGTGAGCGTCGGGTTCACCTGCTCGATGAAGCCGAGCGACCACGGCAGGAGGAACAGCAGCACGGAGGCCGCGACGGCGGACGAGGCGATGTACCACATCGTCATCGTCGTCAACACCATGAACGTCTGGAGCGGGATCCGCTCGTCGGGGTGGTCGCGCCGCCACGCGAGGAACGTCCGGAACCAGTCCGCGCCCGCGATCCACGTGCCGACGATGAACACCGCGAGTCCGGCGTAGAACAGCGGGTGGGCCTGAAGCGGCGCGTAGAAGGTGTACAGCACGTCCGCGCTCATGTCGATGGAGTCGACGAACCCGGCGAGAATCGAGATGCCGGTGAGCGTCATGCCGGTCGCCATCAGTCCGTACCACGTCCACGTGATCTTGATGTTCAACAGCGGCCGGTCGAGGCTCCGCGTCACCGCCCAGGTGAACAGCCCGACGAGGAAGAAGATCGTGAAGCTGATCACCATGAAGACGCCGTGAGCCGTGAGGACGGTGTAGTAGTCCGTCGAAGGGATGATCCGCGCGACGTCGGTCCGGTGGAGCGTCTGGATGATCCCGAACACCGCGCCGAGGAACAGCGCGAAGAAGGAGCTCAGGAAGGCCGCGCGGACGACGCGCGCCTCGTCCGGGAACTTGTCGACGAACGTCCGCTCGGACTCGAGGGCAGTGCTCACTCCGAGTCACCTCCTCGGTTCTCGAACTCCGACTGGCTGACGACGTGGAGCTTCCCCTCCATGACGTGGTGACCCGCGCCGCAGTACTCGTTACAGACGATCCCGTACTCCGTGGGCTCGTCGGTCTCGACCGTGATCTCCGAGACCTCGCCGGGAACGACCATCG
>NZ_NEWI01000058.1:0-17555 GCF_002135005.1 Halorubrum sp. SD612
GGACCGCACCTCACGCCTCCCCGGCCTCGTCGGCCGCCCTCCGCTTCGCTCCGGGCGCCCGACTCCAGCGAGGGACCGAAGGTCCCTCACTACTCGCGGCCGCCTTCGGCGGCCGCTCGCAGGCACGCGCCACCGCTGCTGATATTTATAAAGAAACGACGCCGCGGCGTGGCTCGCTTATAAAGCGAGCGCCGCGACGGCGTACGCGAGCGCGAACGAGACGGCGAACGAGCCCGCCCACGCGCCCACCGTCGTCAGGATCTTCTCGGCGTCCACCGCGTCGCGGCCGCCGACGGCCGCGCCGCTCCCGATGATGGCGCTGACGACGATCTCGTTGAACGAGACCGGCACCCCGAGCAGCACCGCGAGCTGCGCGATCAGAAACGACGGGACGAGCGCGGAGATGGAGCGCCGCGGCCCGAGCGAGGAGTAGTCCTGCGAGAGCGACTTGATCATCCGGGGCGCGCCGGTCCACGAGCCGACCAGCATCCCGAACCCCCCGCCGACGAGGACGGCGGTCGTCGACACCATCTCCACCTCGTCGAGCAGGGGGAGCAGCGGGCCGACCGCCAGCCCGACCTGACTCCCGCCCGCGGAGAACGCGACGAGCGACCCGAGCGCGAGCAGGACGCGCCGCAACCCCCCCTGCTCGTCGCGGCCCACGTCCCACCAGACGACGGCCGCGACGGCCAGCGCCGCGAGGCCGGTGATCGCGACCGCCGACGCGGTCCCGTCGAGCGACAGGATCCGCTGTCCGAGACCGCGGACGGTCCCGGGCGCGGTCCCCTCGCCGAGGAAACTGAACCGGACGTTCACGAGGACGCTCCCAACCAGCCCGGCGAGGACCGGGACGCTGTACCGCTCGGGCGCCCCGGGTCGCGGGAGGACGCTGGCGATGGCGAACGCGATGCCGCCGCCGATGAACGGCGTCAGGAGCCAGACGGCGCCGATCTGTTGGTACTTTGCCCAGACCGGCGTCCCGCCGAGCGCGAGCCCGACGCCGATGACGGCGCCGGTCACGGTGAACGCGGTCGCGATCGGAATCCCGGTGGTGATGCCCACCGCCATCAGCCCCGCGCCCAGCACGAGCACGAGGATGACGCCGGCGACGGGCAGGCTGATCCCGCCAACGAGGCCGCTCCCGACGGCCTCAGAGACGTTCCCGCCCTGCGTGACGGCGCCGGCAAAGCCGAAGACGCCGACCAGCAGGGCCGCGCGCATCGTTCCGATGGCGTTCGCGCCGACGGCGGGCGCGAACGGGGTCGCGCCGCTCGACCCGGCGCCGATCACCCACGCCATGAACAGGCTCGCGAGCGCCGCGCCGACGGAGAGGGCGATGAGAGCGGGGTCCATGGAGCCGGTGCGTTAGTCCGCGCCCGCCGCGGCGGCGTCGCGGGCTCCGCTCCGGCTCCGCCAGTACCCCTGCGCGTACGCGCCGACGAACATTCCGCCGAGCGCCCAGAGGATGGTGACGTTACCGACCCCGAGGCTCGCGTACGCCGCGCCCGGACAGATGCCAGAGAGCCCCCAGCCGACGCCGAAGACGGCGCCGCCGACGAGGACGTTCCGGTCGAACGGCTTCAGCCGGCGCTCGTAGGGAGCGCCGGTGAGCGGCGCGGCGTCGCGGATGCGCGGCAGCAGCGCGAACGCGATCCCGGAGACGATTGCGGCCCCGAACATGACGAACGGGAGGCCGAGGTCCTCGAATGTGAGGAAGTTCAGCACGACCTCCGGCCGCGCCATGTGGCTGAACCCGAGTCCGAACCCGAAGATCAGGCCGCCGACGAAGATCAGCGGCTTGAACAGCGGATGTCGGTCCGCCATCTACGGACTCACCCCCAGCGCGGCGACGACCTGGGCGGTCCCGATCGCCACGGCGAGGAACGTCGCGACGCCGACCAGCGACGTCTTCGACGCCGATCCGACGCCGCAGACCCCGTGGCCGGACGTACACCCCTTCCCGATGCGGGTGCCGATCCCGACGAGGATCCCGCCGAAGAACAGCCGCCACGGCTGGACGTCGGTCGCCCAGAGCGTCACGCCGGCGACCTCGTACAGCGTGCCGGTCGTCCCGGGCTCGTAGAGCGGGCTCGTGACTAGCCCCGACTGGAACGTCGCGGCGAACGCGAGCCCGCCGAGGATGATGCCGGCGGTGAACACGAGCCGCCAGTCCCGCGATCCGACGTACCGCCGGAACCGGGACTGGCCGGAGACGTACGACAGCGTCGACTCCAGGAACGTGCTCGCCCCGGCCGGGATACCCGTTCCGACGTAGATGACGACGGTCCCGAGACCGACGAGCAGTCCGCCGACGGCGTACCGGCTGACCCCGTTCGGGAACAGCTCGGCGACCGCCTGCAGCAGTACTGGGTCAGCGACCATCGGCGTCGTCAGTCACCCGCGAGCGAGTCCTGACTGGCGGCGCAGTTGTTCGGCCCGAGCTCCAGGGTGAACGCCTCGTCGTCGTCGACGGCGTTCTGTCCGAGGTTCGTCGCGATGATGTCCTCGTAGTTGGCCGGGCGCGGCGGCATGTCCGAGAGGATCAGGTCGACGAACGCCTGCTCGTCCATCGTGAGCGCGTCCATCTCCTCGACGAGCTCGCCGATCGGCGCCGTGTAGGTGCCGTCGTCGGCCGCGACGGCCGCGTCGCTGAAGTGCGCGCCGCCGATGAGCGTGTCGTCGGGCAGCGTCAGCACCCGCTCCTGAAGTGACTCGTACAGCAGGCGCGCGGCGTCGGGGGCGCCCTCGTCGCCCTCCTCAAGGTCGGGGCGGGCGACGCTCTCGATGAACAGCCCGTCGCCGGTCGCGAGCAGGCTCTCGTCGACGAGGTATGAGGTCATCCCGGTCGTGTGGCCGGGAGTGTAGACGGTCTCGACGGTGGCGTCGCCGACCGCGAACGTGTCGCCGTCGGCGGCCGTGGTCAGCTCGTCGGCGTACGTGACGCCGCGGTCGACCGCGGCCTCGGGGATGACGCCTTCGACGCCCGCGGCGTCGAGGTCGCGCACGCCCGAGATGTGGTCGGCGTGGACGTGCGTGTCGAGGGCGTAGTTCAGTTCGACGCCGAGCTCGTCGGCGTCGTCGAGGTAGCGGTCGGTGAACGCCCGCAGCGGGTCGATGATCGCGGCCTCCCCGTCGTCGTAGAGGAGGTAGCCGAGACAGCCCGAGGAGGGGCGCTGGTACTGGAGGAGCGTGCCGGCGCCGTCGTAGCGGTCGACCTCGACGGCCTCGTAGATGCTCGCCCAGCCGTTCATCCCGTCTTCGAGGTGGTCGACGTCGTAGCCGCGCTCCGTGAGCGTGCCCGCGACGTACTCGCTGGCGCCGCCCTTCGCGCAGAGGACGGTCACCTCGCGGTCGTCGGGGATCCGGTCGAGAACGTCGTCGTCGATCTCGTCTTCGAGGAACTCGAAGTACGGGACGTTGATCGACGTGACGTTCTCGCCGTCGATGCGCCACTCCTCGTAGTCCGACTGCATGCGCGCGTCGAGGATCGTGACGTCTTCGCCGGCGTCGATTCGGTCTTTGAGCGATTCCGGGTCGACGGAGTCGACGTCGACGTCCGGAGTCGGGAAGTCGTCGGCATTCATGTTTCGCAGTCGTTCATACCGGGTCGACGCACAAAAGCATTTTCATAGTATTTCCTTTTCTAAGCAATACTATATTCAATAGGATCCGGTCTGTATCTCCTACTGTTGTACTCAGGGGCTTATGCGGCGGCTAAACAGGTTTCACTTTATACAGTAGTTGGGAGAATTCCCAAGAACCGACACAGTTTTACTTCACCGGGGGGTATTGTGCGCTAGCTCCAATACAGACACCGGAGCAGATACACAATGAGTGCTGAATTCGACATCGCGGAGACGCTCGACGTGAAAGGCGCATCGTGCCCCATGCCGGTAGTGAAGACGAAGTCCGCCGTCGACGGCCTCGACGCGGGCGAGGTCCTCGAAGTGCTGGCGACCGACCCCGGAAGCATGAGCGACCTCGACGGCTGGGCCGACGGCACCGAGGGCGTCGAGCTCCTCGACCAGACGGAAGGCGACGACGTGTACAAACACTACGTCCGCAAGACGGAGTAACGATGAGCACGGACACACCCGACGCGTCGGCCGACGACGCGCCGACCGACGACGCGCCCTCCCGCGCGGAATTGGCCGCGCGCGTCGACGAGCTCGAGGAGGCGCTCGCCGAGGCCACCGCCGACGACGGCGGCAAGAAGATGAGCATCATCGCCACCAAGGGGACGCTCGACATGGCGTACCCGCCGCTCATCCTCGCCAGCACCGCTGCCGCGTTCGGCTACGAGGTGACCGTCTTCCACACGTTCTGGGGACTCGACATCCTCCACGAGGAGCGGTCGAAGAACCTCCAGCTCAGCTCCGTCGGCAACCCCAACATGCCCGTGCCGAACGCCGTCGCCGCGCTCCCCGGGATGGACCGCGTCACGACGAAGATGATGGAGCGCCGGATCTCGGACAACGACACCGCCACGATCGAGGAGCTCCTCGAAACGAGCCTCGACATGGGCGTGGAGTTCCAGGCCTGTCAGATGACCATCGACCTGATGGACTACGACGAGGACAACTTCTACGACGGCGTCACCACGGGTGTCGGCGCCGCCACCGCGCTTCAGGACATGGCCGAGGCGGACATCCAACTGCTCGTCTGACCGCCGCGGAACGAGCCCCCGGTTCTGTTTTGCCCGCGCCGTCGCCGGCGTCGTCGCTCCAGACACCCTCGATACAACGCAAAAACCACTAGTGACCACGACCGACTCCGCCCGCTCGCGCCGCGGAACGGCGCGTCGCCCCCGCTAGCGCGATCCCTCGCTCCGCTCGCGCCCGGCGCGCTCGCGGCCGATCGCGCCCGCCACTGCCAGCAGGTAGCCCAGCCCGTACTGGACGTCCGGGTCGCGCACCCCGCGGATCAGCCCGACGGCCCCGACCCGATCCGGCGGGTCGCGCTCCGCCTCGCCGACCCCCTTCAGCAGCGTCTCGACGCCCTCGCGGGTGTCGTCGTCGGCCGCGGTCTGCGCCACCTCGCCGAGCGCGGCGCCGGTCCCGGCCAGCGACGCGACCATCTCGTCGTCGAGGGCCGCGGTCGCCAGCGACCCGACCTCCGCGACCTCGGCCAGCTCGTCGAGCGTGCCGCTCCGCTGGAGCGTGAGCAGCGTGTCGAGCGCCTCCCGCAGCTCGTCGCCGTTCTCGCCGACCGCCTCGGCCAGCCCCACGGTCTCGTCGGTCGCCAGGCCGTCGGCGGACTCCGCGAGCGTCGACCCCGTGGCCGAGAGCTCGCGGACCATCTCGTCTGAGAGCGCGCCCTCGCCCAGCGAGAGCACGTCCAACAGCTCGTTGACCGCGTCGAGCCGCTCGACGAGCTCGGCGACCGCCTCCGGGTTCTCCGCGATGGCCGCTTCGAGGTCGTCCGGCTCGGGTTCATGCGTCTCGGACATGGTCAGAGCAACCCTCGCGCGGTGAGCCAGTAGGACTCGTTGTACGCCAGCTTCGACCAGTGGAGCTTCTCCGAGGGCGGCGCGGGCGACGGCGGGCGCTCGTAGTCGAACTCGACGAACGAGGCGGCGTCCATCCCGGTCTCGATGAAGCACAGGGTCTTCCCGTCGTACGTCGCCGTCGCGGGGCGGCCTCGGACCTCGCTGGCGAGGCGCTGGCCGACGACGCCGGCCTGGTAGTGCGCGACGCTGCCCGCGTTCGGGACGCCCGTGTCGGCGGTGTCGCCGAGCGCGTAGACGTTGTTCGCGGCCGCCGCCTCTAGCGTGTGCTTGTCCACGTCGACCCAGCCGTCGTCGCCGAGGCCGGCCTCCTCGATCAGGTCGACGCCGCCGTGAGGCGGAATCGAGACGAGGAGGTCGTAGTCGAGCTCGGTCCCCTCCATCGACGTGATGGTCTCCGCGTCGGGGTCGACAGACTCGGCGTTGAAGAACGTCTCCACGTTGATGTCCCGGTCCTCCATGATGGGACGGGCCCACTCGGCGATGTGGGGATTCCCGTGAACGCGCTGGATCGGGTACGTGTAGGTGACCTCGACGTCCTCGCGCAGGCCGCGCTCGCGGAACCAGTCGTCGGTCATGAAGACGAACTCCAGCGGCGCCGCGGGACACATGTGGGGCGTCCCGATGACGCTCAAGACGAGCTCGCCCTCGGTGAACTCCAGCAGCTCCTCTCGAAGGGCCGTCGCGCCCGACTCGCTGTAGTAGTCGTGTCCGCCCTCGACGAGCCCGGGGATCTGCTCGGGCTCCAGCGTCGACCCGGTCGCCAGCACGAGGTGGTCGTACTCCATCGACGGCGCGGTACCGTCGAACCGGAGCGTCTGCGAATCCGTGTCGATCTCGGACACGCGGTCGATCCGGAGGTCGACCGCGTCGTCGACCAGCTCGTCGAGCGCGCGGCGACCGTCCGCCGGTTCGCGCTTGCCGAACGGCACGTACAGCCAGACCGGCTTGTACACGTGGTCGGGGCCGTCGTTGATCAGGGTGACCTCCACGTCGCCGGCGTCGAGCTCCGGACCGAGCCGGTCGGCGAGGTCGTTGGCGAGCACCGATCCGCCGGTCCCGCCGCCCACGATGACGATGCGTTCGGTCATGCTTTCTCCACGTAGAACGCGTTGTGCTCGTCGAGCTCTTCGACGGCGAGCAGTTCGTTGCCGGCCTTCCCGGCCCACTCGGGAACGTCGGTGAGCGACCCGTCGCTGTCGCTCAGGAGCCGGACCACGTCGCCCGACTCCGCGCTCCGGATCGCTCCGATGAGGTCCATCAGGGGACCGGGGCACGCTGCGCCTCTGGCGTCGACGGTTTCTTCGGGTCCGATGTCGGTCATGGGGGTCTCACACCAGACAGTTACGCGCGTGGCGTATTAGTCTTGTGCGCTCATTCCACAATCTAAAAATCCTCGTGTTCGGCGCGGATCGGTCAGCGTCGGCGGCAGTCGGGGTGTCGCTGACGGTTGGGGCGTCGGCGGCGCTACCGGTCGAACACGACCGCGTAGTGGTACGGCGGCAGATCGACCCGCCGGTCGAGTTCGAACGGCGCCGCCCCCCGGACGGCCTCCGCCGTTTCCTCGGGGTCCATCCGGAGCCCCGTCGGCGGTCCCCGGGGCTCCCCCCCGACGGTCGTCGCTTCGCGCGGCCGGTCGTGCCAGTTGACGACGACCAGGCTGCCGCCGGGCGCGACCGCTCGGAACGTCTCCTCGACGAACTCGGTGCGGTCGTCGACGCCGTGGAAGGTGTTCGCCACGACGAGCACGTCGACCGGCTCCGGGAGGACACCGGTCAGGTCCCGGGCGTCGCCGTGGACCGGGACGACGTTCCCGATCGCCTGTCGCCCGGCGAGCGCGTCGAGCTCGTCGAGCAGCGCCTCGTCCAAGTCGACGGCGTACACGGGCGCGGGCTCGGCGATGCGGGCGGCCGGGAGCGCGAAGTAGCCGCTCCCGCAGCCGACCTCGCCCACCGACAGGCCGGGCTCGACCCCGAGCTGCCGAAGCGTCGCGCCCGGCGTCGGCCAGAGCTTCCCCCACCAGTCCCAGTCGGGCTGGCCGGTGTTCTGGAACCGCTCCATCGTCAGCGGGGGCCCGACGCGCCGGCTCCCGTTCCGTCCGCCGGAAGGCGGCGTCCGTCACTCCCGCCGCCCGCGAACCCGTGTCCGCCGCTCACGGACCCGTCGTCGGCCCCCCGAGGCGGCTCGCTCGTCGCATCGGTCTTGTCCTTCATACCCATATGTGAACCAGTCTGCTATCTAAGTCTTTCTCGACCGTCGCCGACCGGCGTGCCCGAGTCGCCCCGCTCGTCCGCGGGCAGCTAGTCGACCCGAGAGCGCCACGCGGCGGGGAGCCGGGCGTAGACCACCGCGTTGTCGACGAGCGCGTCGACCGGGACGTAGTCGTCGGGGGCGTGGAGCGTGTCGGTCCCGAGGGCGAACTCGACGGTCGATATCCCGGTGTTCCGGAGCTTCTTGGCGTCGCCGCCGCCCGTGGCGCTCCGACGGAAGACGCGGTCCCCGGTGACCGCCGCCGCCGTCGACGCGACGGCGTCGACCAGCGGGCTGGCGGGGTCCTCTGTGGTGCCGACGCTCCAGGAAACGTCGGCGACCGTGATCCCCTCGCAGTCGGCGACGCAGTCGCGGATGGCCGCGAGCACGTCGGGCGTGTGGACGCCCGCCGTCAGCCGCACGTCGACCTCGGCGCGGGCGGACCCCGGGACGGCGTTCACCGCGTCGCCGCCCTCGAGGACGCCGAGGTTGATCGATGGGTACCGGAATAGGTCCCGAGCGGTTGCCTCGCCCATCGACGGGGCGTAGTACTCGACCGACTCCTCGACGATCGGCTCCATCTCGGCGTCGATCTCCAGCCGCTCGGCGCCGAACCGCTCGCGTATCGTCTCGACGGCGCCGTAGAGCCGGTCGACCGCGTTGACCCCGAGCATCGGTCGAGAGCCGTGCGCCGCCTCGCCGGCGGCTTCGAGCGTCAGCCAGATGCTCCCCCGGTCCGCGACCGTGACGGAGCGGCGACCCTCCTCGCAGGTCGGCTCGCCGATCACGCACGCGTTCGCGTCGAGCGCTCTGGCATCGAGCAGCGCCGGGAGCCCCGCGTCGCCGCCGACCTCCTCGTCGCTCACGAAGGCGAACAGGAGGTCGACGGGCGGCTCCGCGTCGGTCGCGACGACGGCCCGGAGCGCGAACAGCAGCGACGCCACGGCGCCCTTCATGTCGGTCGCGCCCCGGCCGTAGACGCGGCCGTCGGCGCGTTCGCCGAGCGGGTCGCGCGTCCACGCGTCGGCGTCGAACGGCACGGTGTCGAGGTGTCCGTTGTACAGCAGCGTTCGGTCGGACGCGCCGTCGACCCGGACGAGCAGGTTCGGCTTCGCCGGGTCGACGGCGAACCGCTCGACCTCGACCGGAAGTGGGTCGAGGAACCGCTCGATCGCCGCGACGATCTCGCGCGTATCGCCGGGCGGGTTCGACGTGTCGACCGCGAGCAGATCGAGGGCCAGCGAGACCAGCTCCTCCCGGTTGGCTCGCACGTACTCGGCGGGAGCGTCGTCCGGGTCCGTCGGCGGCCGGGTCGCTCCCGTGTCTTCGGCCATGCCATCCCCTTCGATCCCCAATGATTTATTTATTTTGTATATTTCGCACAATACTAATCGGTGAGCGTCGCGGTCGCCCGCGCGTCACGGTCCGGGCTGGAGCGACCGATCCCCGCGCTCGTCCGCCTCGCCGCCGTACCGGTCCTCGAACTCTTGCATGAGCTGACCGACGGTCGCGTACCAGCTGTTGAGCAGCTGCTGCATCTCGCGAGCGGCCTCCTCGGGCGTTCGCGGCCGGTAGACGTAGTAGTACCCGCCCTGATCGTAGTTCTCCTGTCGCTGGACGACGACGCCGGCGTCCACGAGCCGCGAGATCGACCGGTACGCCGTCGACCGCTCACACTCCAGCCGGTCCGCCACGTCGTCGACGGTGAGCCCTTCGTTCACTCCTTGGAGCGCCTGAAACACCGCCTGATCCCGCTCGTTGAGCCCGTGAATACCCTCGAGGAGGTCGATACACCCCAAGTCCCGTTCGAGGTCGTCACGCACTGACGCGGTCATCGTATCGGACAATAGGGCGACAGAGTGGGTTAAAGTTGTTCCTAATTAGTACAATACTACTATAGTCGAGTCGGCGACAGTCCGGTTCAGTTCACGGCTGCTCCGCTCTCTCGGTAGGACATCCGAAGAGCCTTTGTTACGTAGGCCCAAGACGATACACGAATGACGCTTCCGATCGACCCGACGCAGATCGACCCGGACGACATCGGCGAAGAGCAGGCCACCCTTGAGATGGGCCACGAGGAGGCGATCGAACATGTCCGCGAGGTGTTCACCGACGCCGGATTCGGCGTCCCGGTCGAGTTCTCGCCGTCCGAGATGCTCAACGAGAAGGTCGACGCGGGTCGCGACCCCTACTACGTGCTCGGCGCGTGTAACCCGGCTGTCGCCGACCGGGCGCTCGACGCGACCGACAACAAGCTCGGCGCGCTCATGCCGTGTAACGTCGTCGTCTGGGAGGAAGCGCCCGGGACGCAGCGCGTCTATCACGTCTCTATCATGCGTCTCGCTCGCCTCGCGGGCATGGCGCCCGACGACGACGAGATGGCGGGCATCATCGCCGACACCGGCGAGATGGTCGACGAGGCGTTCGAGAACCTCTGACCACGCTCTGACACAGCCGTCCCTACGGCGTCGCCGGCGATCTGCTCGGCGGCACTCGCCGTCGGCGACGATCGGATCGGCGCGGTCTGCGCTCGGATCGGTGCGGCCGGCGCTTCGACCGACACGGACGTGACCCGGTTCCGTTCGCCTCGCCTCCGTGTCGATCCCGCTCGTCGCGATTCCACACCTACTTATCCGCGACCGCCGACGGGCCGATATGGACCTCGCCGATTCGCGCGTCCTCGTCACCGGCGGCGCCGGTCTCGTCGGAAGCCACCTCGCGGCCGACCTGCTCGACCGCGGCGCGACCGTCCGCGTCGCCGACGACCTCTCGAAGGGGACCCGCGACCGCGTCCCCGAGGGCGCGGCGTTCGTCGAAGCGGACATGACCGACCCCGACGACGTGGCGCGCGTCGTCACCGACGACCTCGATGTCGTCTTCCACTTCGCGGCGTACACCGACACGAACTACGACGACGACCGCGCGCTGTTCGAGGAGAACACCGAGATGACGTACAACGTCTTGGAGCGCATGCGCGAGGTCGGCGTCGACCGCTTCGCGTTCACCTCCTCCTCGACGGTGTACGGCGAGGCGCCGCGACCGACCCCCGAGGACTACGCCCCCCTCGAACCGATCTCGATGTACGGCTCCGCGAAGCTCGCGGACGAGGCGCTGATATCGACGTTCGCGCACTCCTACGGCGTCCGGTCGTGGGTGTTCCGGTTCGCGAACATCGTCGGCCCGCGCCAGCGCGGCAACGTGATCCCCGACTTCATCGAGAAGTTAGCCGAGGATCCGACCGAACTGGAGATCCTCGGCGACGGCCGGCAGGAGAAGTCGTACATGCACGTCTCGGAGTGTGTCGACGCCATCCGGCACGTGGTCGAGAACGCAGACGCCGCGTACAACGTCTACAACCTCGGGACGCGGACGACGACCTCCGTCACCGACATCGCCGACATCGTGAGCGAGGAGCTCGGCGTCGACCCGGAGTACGCCTACACCGGCGGCGACCGCGGCTGGACCGGCGACGTACCGAAGATGCGGCTGTCGATCGAGAAGCTCGCCGCCCTCGGGTGGGAGCCGTCGGTCGAGAGCGACGCGGCGGTTCGGCGCAGTGCGCGCGAGCTGATCGACGAGATCGTGGAGTAGCGCGATCCCCTCCGACGAACTCCGCCGGTCGGGTGCGGACCGGGAGGCACTTCAGTCCCGCCGCAGGCGAACCGAAGGGGGTCCCGAACGCCGACCAGATCGCTCGACTGCCGAAACTGTCCCGATAACCGACCGGAGGCGGCGGCGTCAACGGAGCGATACGGACGGCTGTTGCGCACAACCCGGTGGGTTTCCCGTGGCGGTGTCGCTCGCGGTTCGATCCGCGTCTCCGCCCGCCGCGCCGCTTCGGAAGGGCCTTTTAACCCGCCCGTCGAACGGACGGTATGTTCCGGCAGTTCCGGTCGGAGGTCGAGGCGGCGCTCGCGGACGCGCTCGACTCGCTCGACCTCCCGACCGACGACCTCGGCATCGAACGCCCGCCCGACGACATGGACGCGACGCTCGCCTCCAGCGTCGCCTTCCGACTCGCGGGCGAGGTCGGCGACGCGCCGCCGAACGTCGCGGCGACTGTCGCCGAGGCGGTGTCGGTCGGGAACGCGGACTACGTCGCGAGCGTCGACACCGCGGGGCCGTACGTCAACTTCCACGCGAACGAGCGCTACCTCGCCGACACGCTCGACGCGGCCGCGGTCGACGCCGGCTACGGCGCGCTCCCCGACCGCGACACGTGCGTCGTGGTCGAACACACCAGCGCGAACCCGACCGGCCCGGTCCACGTCGGCCGCGCGCGCAACCCCATCGTCGGCGACGCGGTGGCGAACCTCCTCGCGTACGCCGGCTACGACGTGGACCGCCACTACTACGTCAACGACGCGGGCCGGCAGATGGCGGTGTTCACCTGGGCGTACGAGCGGTTCGACGAGTCGGACCTCGACGCGGAGCCCGCCCGCGACCGCGCCGAGTACGACCTCGTGCGCTACTACCGGAAGGGGAACGCCTTCTTAGAGGAGGCGGACGACGACGCGGTCGAGGCCGCGGAGGCGGAGATCCAGTCGATCCTCCAGGGGCTCGAGGCGGGCGACGAGGAGACGTACGAGCGCGTCGGCAAGGTCGTCGACGCCGTCCTCGGTGGAATGAAGGCGTGCCTCGGCCGCCTCCCCGCGGAGTTCGACGAGTTCGTCAAGGAGACGCGGTTCATGCGCGACGGATCCACCGACGACATCGCGGGCCGGCTGAAAGAGACCGACCACGCCGTCTACGAGGAGGACGCCTGGCAGCTGGAGCTCGACGAGTGGGGGATCGACAAGAACCTCGTCTTCCTCCGCTCGGACGACACGAGCCTCTACACGACCCGCGACCTGGCGCACCACGAGTGGAAGTTCGCGAACTACGACCGCGCCGTCACCGTCCTCGGCGAGGACCACAAGCTCCAGGCCGACCAGCTCGACGCGACCCTCGAACTGCTCGGCAACGACACCGACCGCCTCGGCCACGTCATCTACTCGTACGTCAACCTGCCCGAGGGGAAGATGTCGACCCGGCGGGGGACCGGCGTGATGCTCGACGACCTGCTGGACGAGGCGATCGACCGCGCTCGCGACGCCGTCGAGTCGCGCATGGACGACCGCATCCGCGACGACGACCTCACCGACGAGGATGTCGAGCGCATCGCCCACCAGGTCGGGATCGGCGCGGTCCGGTACGACATCGTCTCCAAACAGCCCGCGAAGGCGATCACCTTCGAGTGGGAGGACGCGCTCGACTTCGAGGCGCAGTCGGCGCCGTTCGTCCAGTACGTCCACGCGCGCTGCGCCGGCATCCTCGGCGAGGCGGCCGCCGCCGGGATCGACGTGCCGGGCGTGACGGCGGACGCCGACGGCGAGGTCGACCCCGACGCCTTGGACGTCGACGCGGGCGCGCTCGAAACCGACGCGGCCCGCGAGCTCCTCCGCGAGGTCGCGCGCTTCCCCGCCGCAATCGAGGCCGCCGCGGACGACTTGGAGCCGCACACGATCGCGACGTTCACCCGCGAGTTCGCGGACGCGTACAACGCCTTCTACCGCGAGTGCCCCGTCGTGACCGCCGAGACCGAGGCCCTGCGGGACGCCCGGCTCGCGCTCGTCGCGGCCGCGAAGCACACGATGGCGAACGCGCTCGACGTGCTGGGCGTCGAGGCGCCGGAGTCGATGTAAATCGAGGGTATCCCGCCCTCCGTCGCCCGGAGCGGGGCTCCGAGCGATCCACCGCCAAACGCGGTCGAGACGGACGCTTCCGCCCGTATCGACAGGTCAAAGATTACTTACACGCACGCGACCGTATTCGGAGTAATGAGTAGCGACGCACAGGAGGCGAACGCGGACCGCCGGAAGTACGAGTTCCGCAAGGTCATCGAGGAACTCAAGGAGTACGAGGGCTCCGGCACCCAGCTCGTCACCATCTACATCCCCGAGGACAGGCAGATCTCCGACGTGGTGGCGCACGTCACCCAAGAGCACAGCGAGGCGTCCAACATCAAGTCCAAGCAGACGCGGACGGCCGTTCAGGACGCGTTGACGTCGATCAAGGACCGGCTGCGCTACTACGACACCTTCCCGCCGGACAACGGGATCGTGATCTTCTCGGGCGCCATCGACAGTGGCGGCGGCCAGACCGACATGGTCACCCGGACGCTGGAGTCGCCCCCGCAGCCCGTCGAGTCGTTCCGCTACCACTGCGACTCGGAGTTCCTCACCGAGCCGCTCGAACACATGCTCGAGGACTCCGGGCTGTTCGGGCTCATCGTCTTGGACCGCCGCGAGGCGAACGTCGGCTGGCTGAAGGGGAAACGCGTCGAGGCGGTCAAGTCCGCCTCCTCGCTCGTCCCCGGCAAACAGCGGAAGGGGGGTCAGTCCGCACAGCGATTCGCCCGCCTGCGCCTCGAAGCGATCGACAACTTCTATCAGGAGGTCGCTGGGATGGCCAACGACCTGTTCGTCGACAAGCGCCACGAGCTCGACGGCATCCTCGTCGGCGGTCCCTCGCCGACCAAAGACGAGTTCCTCGACGGCGACTACCTCCACCACGAGCTTCAGGACAAGGTGCTCGGCAAGTTCGACGTGGCCTACACCGATGAGTCCGGCCTGAAAGACCTCGTCGACAACGCCAGCGAGGCGCTCGCCGACCAGGAGATCGTCGAGGACAAACGCAACATGGAAGAGTTCTTCGAGAAGCTCAACACCGGGCAGGAGGCGACCTACGGGTTCGAGCAGACCCGCCGCAACCTGATCATGGGATCGGTGGACCGCCTGCTCATCTCCGAGGACCTTCGCTCCGACGTCGTCGTCTACGAGTGCCCCGACGGCCACGAGGAGTACGAGGTTATCGACGCCCGCCACTCGACGCCGGACCACGAATGTAGCGAGTGCGGCGAGGCGGCCGAGGTCGAGGAGCGAGAGGACGTCATCGAACACCTGATGGCCATCGCCGAACAGCGCGGGACGGACACGAAGTTCATCTCCACGGACTTCGAGAAGGGCGAACAGCTGCTCGACGCGTTCGGCGGCATCGCCGGTATCCTGCGGTACTCGACCGGAGTCTAAGGACCTCTGAAGAAGTTTCTGCGGTCGTTTTACTGCTGTTCCGGCTCGACCGGCCCCGGCGCGATCTCCAAACAAGCGCAGGCGTCGGACTCCGGGTCGAAGCAGTCCGGACACTCCGGCTGCCGGTCGATGATCGTGTCGAGCCGCTCGGCGACCGTGTCGTCGATGACGGCCTCGAGCTCCCGGGCCTCGGCCTGATAGTCCTCGACCGCGAGGACGTTCGCGAGGAACCGCTCGATGATACAGTAGGTCTGGAGGGCGTCTCTGGCCCGGACGATGCCGTCGTCGGTCAGCTTGACGCCCTTGTACTTCTCGTGTTCGGCGAGCCCGCGCTCTTCGAGCTTGCCGATCATCTCGTTGGCGCTGGCCGGGCTGACGCCGAGCGCATCGGCGATCGACCCGGTCGAGGCGGGTCCGTCTTCGCTGTCCTGTACGACGTATATCGTCTTGAGGTACTGATCTGCGGTGTTCACGGCTGTCCTCCGTCGGCGCTCGTCGGCGACTCGTCTGTCCGGTTCATCGGCGCTCCATGACCTCCGTGACCTCGCGTACGCCCTCGGCCTCCTCGTCGCGGATCGCCGTCAGGGTCGCGATCAGCTCCTTGCGGTCGACCGAGAACGACCCGTCGGACCCCTCGATCGCCTCGATGAGGTCGTCGTAGAACTTGTACGCCGTCTCCTCGTTGCACAGCTGGTCGTACAGCACGTCGTCGAAGTCCTCCGGCCGCGTCCGCCCGTAGCGGGCGTCGACGAGCGACTCGATCTCGTCGAACGGGACGCTGTCGACGCCGAGCCCGTCGATGAGCGACTCCAGCCGCTCGCGGTGGTCCGCCGACTCCTCGGCCGCGTCCGCGAGGAGCGTCTCCACCTCCGCGTCGAGTTCGGCGTCCAACTGCTGGTAGTGGCGATGCGCTCGCGCTTCGACGACCTCCTCCAGCACGATTCCGATCTGGAGCAGCCGCGCGAGTTGGTCGTCGGAGGCGACCCGCTGGCTCACGCTCACCGCGACCACCCGAGACGGCACGATACGCGGGTTCGCATACGAACAACTCGGGCGTCGTCGGTCTTAAGCGGTTCCCCTCGCTCGCCGGTCGCTCCGGGACTCCGGGCAGGGCTGAAAAAATCCGTTCGGCGCCGGCGGCTTACTGGAGCCGCTCGAAGACGAGCTCCTCGACGTCGTCGCGGAACTCGTCGACCGCGATTTCCTCTAGGACGGGCACGAAGAAGCCCTCGACGAGCATGTTCCGGGCCGTCCGCGAGTCGATCGAGCGGCTCTCGAGGTAGAACAGGTCCTCGGCGTCGACCTGTCCGACCGTCGCGGAGTGGGACGCCTCGGTGTCGTGGTTGTGGATGATCAGCTTCGGCGACGCGTCGGCCTCGGCGTCGTCCGACAGCATCAGCGTGTTCTCGCGCTGGTAGCTGGAGGTGTTCCACGCGTCCTCGCCGACGTCCTGAACGCCCTCGTAGACGGAGCGGCACGTCGTCGAGCACGCCGCGGGTGACGAGGTCGGCGGTCGTCTGCTCCGCCTGGTGCCACACGCGGGCGTTGATGTCGAAGTGTTGGTCCTCCGTACCGAAGAACGTCCCGACGATCTGGCTCTCGGAGCCGTCGCCGTTGAGCTCCGTTTCGATGTCGGAGCGGGTGAGCTTCGAGCCGAAGTTGCTCTCGATCCAGTCGACCGTCGCGTACGTGTCGGTCACGCCGCGCTTCAGCGAGTAGGTGTAGGCGTCGTCGTCCAGGTTCTGGAGCGAGCCGAACTGGACGTTTGAGTTCTCGCCCGCGACGACCTCGACGAGGTTCGAGAAGTACCGGTCGCCGCTCACGTCGGCGTCGCCCGACGTGATCGACTCGAGGATCGTCACCGACGACGACTCCTCGGCGACGACGAGCGTCTGGCTGAACAGCGAACGGGAGTTCATCTCCGCGCGCACCGTCACGTCCTCGACGTCGACGCCCTCGGGGACGTAGACGAACGTACCGGTGGTGAACAGCGCGACCGAAAGCGCCGTGAGATAGTTGTGTTCGGGGTCGAGGACGGAGCCGAAGTTCGCCTCGATGACGTCGCCGTACTCGGCGAGCGCCTCGGTGAACGGCAGCACGACGACTTCGTCGTCGCCCGCGGTCCGCTCGGTCTCGTCCGCCTGGTTCAGCGGGTCGACGAGCGACTCGAAGTCCAGCGCCTCGAGGTCGGTCCAGCGGCGGCCCGGCGTCTGGATGACATCGGGCAGCTCCGCGGTCTCCAGCGCGGCCAGCGCGTTCAGACGGGTCTCCAAGAGCCACTCGGGCTCGTCGCGTTCGTCGGCGATGCGTCGTACCGTGTCCTCCGAGAGGCTCTCGATTGCTTGCGTGCTCATGTTATCCGAGCGAACCCTCCATCTCGAGTTCGACGAGGCGGTTCAGCTCGACGGCGTACTCGATCGGCAGTTCCTCCGTGATCGGCTCGATGAACCCGGAGACGATCATCTGTTTGGCGTCGTCGTCGTCGAGCCCGCGCGACTGGAGGTAGAAGATGTCCTCGTCGCCGATCTTGCCGACGGTTGCTTCGTGAGCGACGTCGACTTTCGACTCGTTGATCTCCATGTACGGCATCGTGTCCGAGGTGGACTCGTTGTCGAACATCAGCGCGTCGCACTCGACGGCCGTCGAGGAGTTTTCGGCGCCGTCCGCGATGTGGACGAGCCCGCGGTAGTTGGTGCGGCCGCCGTCCTTCGCGATCGACTTCGACTCGA
>NZ_NEWI01000059.1:0-2535 GCF_002135005.1 Halorubrum sp. SD612
TGGTCATGCCGAGCCCGACCCGCGTCGACCGGCGGACGTCGAGGTCGAACGCGCGCCCCGCGAGGTAGCCGGTGACGACCTTCGTCGGCGTGGTGACGACGACGGCGAGCGCGACGAGCGCCGCGACGTCGGCGAACAGCGCGGGATTCGTGACGAGCCCGATCCAGAAGAAAAACACCGCGGCGAAGGTGTCCCGGACCGGCTCCAGGATCGTCTCGATCGCGTGCGCCTCGTCGGTCGCGGCGAACGCCATCCCGACGAAGAAGGCCGCGACCGCCTCGCTGACGCCGAGCGCGAGCGCGGCGCCGGCGACGAACACGACGGTCCCCACCGAGCGCAGCGCCACGAACTCGCGGTTGTCCGTCGCGACGAGCCGGTCGAAGAGCGGCGTGCCGAACCGGACGACCGCGAGCAGGCCGGCGATGAACGCGAGCGCGACGCCCACGTCGACCGCGGCGGCCGCGACGTCGCCGCCGCCGAGCACCAGGGCGGACGCGACCGAGAGGTACACCGCGATGAACAGGTCCTCGTACACCAAGGTGCCGAGCATCGGCTCCGCCTCGTCGTTGGCGATCCAGCCGAGGTCGATGAGCGACTTCGTGATCACCGCCGACGAGGAGATGTAGACGATCCCGGCGATCAGGAACGCGGGGAGGAAGGCGCCGAAGACGAGCCAGCCGAGGACGAGCCCGACCCCGAAGTTCGCGAGGTCGATCGTGCCCGCGGTCCCGATCGGGCGCCACCGGGCGAGCAGCCGGTCGAGGTTGAACTCCAAGCCGAGGAAAAACAGGAGGAAGACGATCCCCAGCTCCGCGCCGAGCGAGATGAACTCCGTCTCCGGGACGTAGACGGTCCCGACCGCGGGGAGCGCGACCCGCCCGAGGACGTACTCCCCGAGCAGCATCCCGACGAGGATGTACGCAGGGATCACGGACTGACCGAGACGGTTCGCGAGCGCGCCGGCGACCGCGACCGCGGCGAACATGACGCCCACGTCGAGCAGCGCCACTACCGGTCACCCTCGGGTCCGACGGACGGGGGTCGGGGAGCGCTCGGAGCGGTCGCGGCGAGTCGGAGGGGGCCGCCGCTCATCCGGTGAGGATCTCCTCGAACGCCTCGCAGTTTTCGGGCGTGCCGACCCCGATCAGGGTGTCGCCCTCGCGGAGGGTGGTCTCGGCGCCCGGGCTGTCGAGCACCTCGTCGCCGCGTTGGATGGCGACGACCGCGAGCCCGGTCCGGTTGCCGATGTCGGCGCTCTCCAGCGTCTCGCCGACGAGCGGCGAGCCGGGCGGGAGCTCGTACCACTCCAGGAGGATGCCGCCCGGGAGGGTCGTCTCCTGCGTCTCCGGCTCGACCGGCTGGAAGTACGCCCCCTCGATGATCGACCCGATCGTCCGCGCGAGGTCGTCGGAGAACTCGAACGCCTTCTCGGAGTCGGCGTCCGGGTCGCTCCGGCGGAACACCTCGCGTTTCCCGGTGTTGTGGATGACGACGATCATCTCCTCGCCGCCCCCTAACTCGATCTCGAACTTCTTGCCGACCCCCGGGAGGTCGGACTCGGTGATCGTCATACGGGGACGAGCGCGCCCACCGTAATATGTCTGTACGTCGCGTCGCGGGGGCGTCCGCGTTCGATCACGGGTCCGTCCGACGGACGACCGAACCCGCGTCCGACGGGCGAGTCGGAACGAATCCGACGGACGACCGAACCCGCGTCCGACGCGCGTCGGCCGCCGCACCAAACGCTAAGTGGGGTGGGACCGAGGAGACGGGTATGTGGCGCTCCCGGGGGAGTCGGGACCGGCGGACGGTGGTGTGTATCGCGTGCGGGGACTCGGTGTTGCGGGAGGACGCCCGCGAGTACGACAAGGAGGGCGACCGCTGGAGCCGACGCGACAAGGAGTTCGAGTACCTCTGTGCCGACTGCGACGACGAGATCTCTCACCAGCCCCGCGACGGCCTCGAGTCGCTGATCCTCTCGATCGAGTCGGACGGCCTCTCCACCGAGGAGTTCCTCGACCGCTACGCCGACGCGGTCGCGGACGACGCCGGCGACCGGACCGAGGGGGGCGGCGCGGGGAAGCGCTCGGACCGCGGCCGGTCGGACCGCACGCGCTCGGACCGCGACCGCGACCGGTAATCCTACCCGTCGCGGCTCGGTACCGCGACCGTACGCATGTGCGCCCTCCACGCAGCAGCCGCGACCGCTGACCTCGTCTTGGCAGCCGCGACCCCTGACCTCGTCCCGACCGTCCCGACCGCCGTCGGCGCCGTCGGTCCCGTCACGGCCGTCGGCGGCGCCGGTGCGATAGTCATCGGACTCGCGTTCCTCGCGCGCGGCGCGAGCGGCCCCGTCGACGCGGTCCGACTTCTCCGAACGACGGCGACGAGTCCGGTCGTGCTCGACGGCGCGGCGCGGCCGATACGAGTCAGCGGGCGCGCCGCCGCTGTCGACGGCGAGACGCTCCCGGCGCCCTTCGGCGGGGGACCGGCCCTCCGCGTCGACTACGACGCGTCCTAGCCCCGGAGGCCGCG
>NZ_NEWI01000059.1:2545-17269 GCF_002135005.1 Halorubrum sp. SD612
TGACGGGACCGACGGCGCGGAGCGGCAGATACGAGTCAGCGGCCGCGCCGCCGCGGTCGACGGCGAGACGCTCCCCGCGCCGTTCGGCGGCGGCCCGTGCCTCTGCGTCGAGTACGACGTGTCCGAGCTCCGCAGTCAGGGGAAAGGGCAGTCGTGGGTCACGATCGACGGGGGCGAGGCCGGCGTCCCCTTCCGGGTCGACGACGGCGGAACCGGCGTCCGCGTCGACCCCGCGACGGCGACCTTCTCGCTCGGCGTCGACGAGAAGGTCAAGCTCGACGCCGGCGAGGAGCCCCCCGAGCGCGTCCGGGGGTTCATCGACGCGGTCGACGAGGTCGACGGGACGGAGACGGGGTACGAGGTCGGGCCGCTCACGATCGGCGACGACCCGCGGCGCCGGTACGTCCAGCGGACCCTCCGCCCGGGCGACGAGGTGACGGTCGTCGGCGACGGCGAGGCGTTCCCGGACGCGCCCGTCGGCGAGGTGAAATCGCGGATCGCCGGCGGCTCCCCGTTCGTCGTCTCGGACGCGAGCGCGCGGCGGACCGCGCTCCGGCTCGTCGGCTCGTCGGCGGTGCCGATCGCCCTCGGCGTCCTCGCGCTCGGCGTCGCGGCCCTGCTCCTTTCGCCGGCGGTCGCGGCGGTCGTCTGAGGCAGCTCGCGCGTCCGTCGCCGTCCGCCTCGCCGCGGACGGGGCGCTCGGCGCTCGCGCCGCCATCGCCGCGCCTCCCCGCCCGACAGGCCTTTCTAACGGACCCGCGTTGGTGGAGGTATGTCAGACGACGAGCCGAAGCAAGGGTCCGCCGAGGACCAGGGCCCCGTGACGATCACGCCGGCGCTCGCGGACCGACTCGCGGAGAAGCGCGAGGAGCTGTTCGAGGAGTTCGAGATCCGCGACGAGTTCCCGAGCGAGGTCCTCCGCGAGGCGGAGGCGCGGACCGAGGGCGTCTACGAGGAGATCGAAGCCGAGATCGACGAGCGCGAGGACCTCCGCGACCTCACGACGTGGACCACCGACCCGGTCGACGCGCAGGACTTCGACGACGCCATCTCGATCGAACGGGAGGAGGGGGCCTACCGCCTGTGGGTCCACATCGCCGACGTGACTCACTACGTCACCCCGGACACCGCGATGTGGGAGGAGGCGGTCGAGCGCGCCAACACCGTCTACCTGCCCGACTACACGATCCACATGCTCCCGCCGGTGCTCGCCGAGACCGTCTGCTCGCTCGTCCCGAACGAGGACCGGCTCGCGCACACCGTCGAGATGGAGATCGACGAGGAGACGCTCTCGTTCGAGGACATCGACATCTACAAATCGGTGATCAACTCCGACGAGCGGCTCACCTACTCCGAGTGCGAGGAGCGGCTCGACGACCCCGACCTGCCACTGAGCGAGGAGAACCAGCTGGCCTTCGAGCTCGCGGACCGGATGCACGAGCAGCGCAAGGCGGACGGCTCGCTCGTCTTGAACCCCCGGCGCGACCGCGCGCACACCATCATCGAGGAGTCGATGCTGAAGGCGAACAAGGCGGTGACGCACACGCTGATGTGGGACCGCGGCGTCGAGGCCATGTACCGCGTCCACCCGCAGCCGACCCCCGACCAGTGGAACGAGGCCTTAAAAGAGATCCAGGAGCTGGACGGCGTCTCCATCCCCGGCGACGCGTGGGGCGACGACCCGCGGAAGGCGGTCAACGCCGCCCTCGAAGAGTCGCCCGAGCGCCAGCTCAACAAGATCCAGCGCGCCGTGCTGAAGGTGATGCCCCGCGCGAAGTACATGAACGACCCGTTCGGCGGCCACCACGCGCTCAACTTCGACATCTACGGCCACTTCACCTCGCCGATCCGCCGCCTGTCGGACACGATCAACCACTGGATCGTCCACGAGAACGACGTGCCGGAGACCCTCGTCGAGCTCTGCGACCACGCCAGCGACAAGCAGAAGGACGGCGAGACCGCGGAGCGGCTCTACAAGCAGTTCCTCCAAGAGCAGGGGCTCGACCCGTACGCGGTCAACAACCGCGGCGTCGAGGTCGTCGAGGACCCCGAGGAGGCGAAACACACGGCCTGAGCGGCGAGAGATATACGCCCGTGCGGCCGCAAAAGGTGGTATGGACGCCCACGACCACGACGACGCGGACCCACACGCGACAGAGCCGTTCGAACGGTCCGGCGACCCCGAGCGCGACGCGGAGCGCGCGGCGACGGTCGGCGGGTTCACCGGGGCGGTCCTCGGTGCCCGCGGCGGCCCGATCGGCGCCGGCGTTGGCGCGCTGATCGGCGGGTCGACGGGGTACGCCGTCGGCTACGCCCTGAGCGAACTGGAGTCGATGGACGGCGAGGAGCTCGACCCCGCCGACGGCGTCGCGGAATCTCCGTCCGAAGGCGACGACAACGACGGACCCGTGACGATCGAGGTCGAGTCCGACGAGTCCGACGAGGACGGCGACCACGGCGAGGACGACGACCACGGCGAGGACGACGACCACGGCGAGGACGACGACCACGACGACCACGGCGAGGACGACGACCACGACGAACACGGCGAGGACGACGACCACGACGAACACGGCGAGGACGACGACCACGACGAACACGGCGAGGACGACGACCACGACGAACACGGCGAGGACGACGACCACGACGAACACGCGGACTGACGGCTCGACGCGCAGCTCGTCTGCCGCGGAGCGAACCTTGATTGCCGGCCGTGACGACCCGCCGGCATGGTAACTGACCGCATCGTCGACCACTGCCTGTCAGTCGACGCCGACCGCCCGGACCTCCCGGCGCACCTCCTCGACTGGTTCGCCGTCGCGATCGGCGGCGCGACCCACGCCGACTCCACCCCGGCGATCCTCGACGGCGTCCGGGCGATCGCGGGTCCGACGCCCGACCCCGAGACCGACGAGACCGCGACGCTCCTGCCGAGCGGCGAGCGGCTGACCCCGGCCGACGCCGCGCTCGCGAACGGCGCGCTCGCGCACAGCCTCGACTTCGACGACACCCACCTCCCCTCCTCGCTCCACCCGGGCGCGCCCGTGATCGCGGCCGCGCTCGCGGCGGCCGAGGGTGAGGCGGCAGGGGGCGAGGCGACGCCAGCGGACCGGTTCCGCGCGGGCGTCGCGGCCGGCTACGACGTCGCCTGTACGGTCGGCGAGGCGGTCGGACCGGACGCCCACTACGACCGCGGCTTCCACGTCACCGCGACCTGCGGGACCTTCGGCGCCGTCGCGGCCGCGGGCGTGGTCCGCGGGCTCGACGCCGACGAGCTCCGCGACGCCTTCGGGATCGCTGGGAGTCAGGCCGCCGGCTCGCTCCAGTTCCTCGCGAACGGCGCGTGGAACAAGCGGCTCCACCCCGGGCTCGCCGCGCGGCGCGGGATCGAGGCGACCGACCTCGCCGCCGCCGGGGTCGTCGGCGCGGCCGACCCACTCGCGGGCGAACACGGCTTCTTCGCCGGCTACTCCGACGGGCCGAACCCCGCGGCCGTCGACCGGATCGGCGAGCGCGACGCGGTCGCGGAGACGGGCCGGAAGCCGTACCCCTGCTGTCGCTACCTCCACTCGGCGATCGACGCGCTCCGGGAGATCGCCCCCGAGGTCGACCCCGACGCGGTCGAGTCGATCGAGGTCGCGATCCCGAGCGCCGGCGTCCGGCTCACCGGCGAGCCGATCGAAGCGAAGCGGCGCCCCGACGGGTTCGTCGACTGCCAGTTCTCCGCGCCGTTCGCGGCCGCGCTGGCGCTCGTCGAGGGGACCGCCGACGCCGAGGCGTTCCTGCGGGCCGTCGGGCGCCTCGACGAGCCCCCGCGGTGGGACGACCCCGCGATCCGCCGGCTGATGGACGCGACGAGCGTCGGGACGGACCCGGCGATCGAAGCGCGGTTCCCCGAGGAGTGGGGCGCGCGGGTGACCGTGACCGCCGGCGGCGAGACGCGCGAGGCGTCGGTTAGCGTCCCGCTCGGCGAGCCGGAGAAACCGATGTCGGCCGAAGAGACGGAGGCGAAGGCGGCCGGGCTGCTCGCGGGCAGCGGCGTCGACGCCGACCGCCTCGCGAGCGTCGTCGAGTCGCTCGACGGACGGTCCGTGGCGGACCTCGTCGACGCGGCGACCGCGGAGTGAGGCGAAGAGCGGCGGGGCGTCCGCGGGCTACTCGTCGTCTGACGGCTTGCCGACGATGACCGGGCGGTCGGCGTTGAGGATGACCGACTGGCTGACGCTGCCGAACAGCGCCTTGCCGACCGGCGAGCGCTCGCGCATCCCGAGCGCGATCGCGTCGACGTCGCGGTCGGCCGCGACCGCGAGGATCGCGTCCGCGGCGTCGCCGACGTGGAGCTCGCGGTCGTGCGCGATACCGAGGTCGTCGAGCCGCGCCTCGACGGCCTCCAGCGAGTCGGGGATCCCGCGGAGGTCCTCGATCGACTCGTTGATGTCGTCGATGACGGACGAACCCGCCTCGTCGGCGGGGGCGTCGACGGACTCGTACACGTGGAGCAGCGTGACCTCGATCTCGGCCGCGTCGGCCGGGAGCGATTCGAGGATGCCGACCTGCGAGAGCGCGCGCTCCGCCTCGATGTCGACCGGCAACAGGACGTGGTACATACGCCGGAGTTGAACGCCGGCCTCCTTAAACATCCCCGCCGGATTCGAGGACCCGCGAACGCCGCGCCGTCGGCGGGTCGAGCGCTGATCGGTCGGGGCGGAGCGGCCGTCCGCCGACGCTCAGTCGTGCCGCGTCGCGAACCGGGTGACCGCGGTCGCCGCCAGCGCGCCGAGCGCCGCGATGAGCGCTAAGACGACGAACAGCTCCCGGGGGCCGGCGCGGGTGAGGACCGTCCCGGCCAGCGTGGAGCCGAGCGCGCCGATCCCGAAGATCCCGACGTAGGTGTAGCCGAAGGAGAGGCCGCGCGCCTCGCTCGGCGAGTAGGCGGCGACCGTCGCCTGCGAGAGCGGCTGGACCGTGAACAGCGCGACGCCGAGGGCGAGCGACACCGCGACGAAGGTGGCGACCGTGCCCGTCGCGGGGATGAAAAGCAGCGCGAGCGCCGAGAGGACGCCCATCAGCGCCATCAGTCCCCACTCCGGGGGGACGCGGTCGGCGATCCGGCCGCCGAGGTACTGCCCGAACACGCCGACCGTGAGGACCGCCACGTACAGGTACCGCCCCACGTCGAACTGGTCGGCGTAGGGGCTCGACGGGTCGACGAGCTGGACGTCGACGAGCCCGCCGAGCACGTCGCCGAGGAGGTCGGGGAGGAACGTGAGGAACGTCCGGTAGTAGAGCCCGCTGAACGTGACGAACGCGAACACGATCAGGAACCCGCCGGCGATCAGGAGCCGCGTGTCCGAGAGGATCGACGACAGCGAGACCTCCCCCTTCGTCCCGTCGTCCGACGCGACGCCCGGCTCGGGGGCGTCGGCCGCGTCGGCGCCCGCGCCGTCGACATCGACGGTGAGCCCGTACGCGGCGACGGCGACAGCGGGCAGCGCGAGCGCCGCCGTCACCAGCCGCCAGTCGAACGCCAAGAGCAGCAGCGCCGTCGCCAGCGGACCGAGCGCGATCCCGAGGTTCCCGCCGATCCCGTGGTAGCCGAGCGCGGTCCCGCGCTGGTCGACCGACGTCGAGAGCAGCGACAGCCCGGCCGGGTGGTAGACGCTCGCCGTGAGCCCCCACACGGCGATCGCCGCGGCGAGGACGGGGAGCGTCGGCGCGAGGCTCACGAGGAGGAACGACCCCGCCATCCCGGCGAGGCAGGCGAGGATGAGCGGCTTCGACCCGAAGCTGTCGACGAGGATCCCGCCCGGCAGCGCGCCGACGCCGAACAGCCCGTAGCCGAGCGTGACGACGACGCCGAGCGCGGCGGCGGTCGTCGAGAACTCCCCGACCCACACCGTCAACAGGATCGGGATCGACAGCTCGTAGGTGTGGACGAGCCCGTGCGATCCCGCGGTGAACGTGACGATCCGGCGCTCGGCGGCGTCCATGTGAATCCGGGGTTCGTCGGGTCGGGTGATAACCTCGGGGGTAGCCGCCGCGGTTGCCGAGACCGAGTCACTCCGCCATCGCCGTCTCGCCGACCGGGGGCTCGGCCCGGACGACGGCGACGACGAGGACGGCCGCGACGAGACACACCCCCGCGAGCATGGTCCAGCTCGCGCGGTAGGTCGCCGTGTCCGCGAGGTAGCCGAACGCGGGCGGGGCGAACAGCGCCCCGGAGGTGAGCGCCACCTGACAGCCCGCGGTCGCGCTCCCCATCTGGTCGGCCGGGACCAGCGTCGCCATGACGGAGTAGTAGACGCCGGTGAACCCCAACACGAAGAACCCGAGGGCGGCGAACGCGGCCGCGGCGGTCGCCTCCGTCGAGGTCCGCGCGACGACGAGGAACAGCGCCGCGCTCGCGACCGTCTGGACGAGGAGGATGGCGCCGATCCGGGTCTGCGGCTCGCCGGGGAGGTGGTCGGAGAGCCACCCGCCGAGGAGCCGCCCGCCGCTGCCGAACAGCTGGACGATCGCCAGCACGGTGCCGGCGAACGCGACCGACGCGCCGACCGACTCCTCGACGTAGAGGACGGTGTAGCCGGTGGTCGTGAAAAGCGCCGCGCCGAGGAACAGCCCGGCGACGACGAGCAGGACGTACGGGCGGTTGCCGGCCAGCCCGCGGAGGTCCGGGCGGCTCGTCGACCCGCCGCCCGCGCCGCGGTAGAGGACCGCGAAGGCGCCGGCGACGACGAAGCCGACGCCCGCGGCGATCAGGAAGCCCGCCTGCCAGAAGAGGTAGCCCGCGAGCCCGGTGACGAGCAGGGCGCTGATCCCGCTCCCGCCGGTGACGCCGACCTGTTTGATCCCCATCGCGGTGTTCTGTCGGCCGGGCTCGACGCTGTCGTACACCGCCTTGTTCGTCCCCGGCATCGCGGTGCTGTAGACGGAGCCGAGCAGGAAGACGGCGACGAGGAGGAGGGCGTAGGAGGGCGCGCCGGCGACGAGCACCATCCCCGCGGCGAGGCCGACGAGGCCGAGCGAGAGCGTCTTGCGCTCGCCGACGCGGTCGGTTATCGCCCCCACCGGCAGCAGGAACAGCGCGTAGCCGAGGGTGAGCGTCGTGACGACGAGCCCGACCTGAAACCGGGAGAGCCCGAACTCGTCGCGGAAGAACGTCGTCGCGGCGAAGACGGTGTAGTAACAGATGCTCGCGGACACCTGCCACAGCGTCACCAGCGAGACGGTGCGCCAGTAGGAGCGGTCCATTCACCGCCAGCCACCACGTCCCGGTTGATAAGCGGTGCCGTCCCGGCAACCGCGGGCCTCGGGCGGCGGGACGGCGACCGCGGGCCGCGCCGGCGCGAGCGCTCCGGCCGCCGGCCGGGCGCCGATTCCGCCGGCGCGTACTGCCCGCTCACGAATCCTTATGGGCCGCGACCGGGAGGAGAACCCATGCCACAGGACTGGCGCGACTCGGTCGAACTCACCCAACAGCAGTCGCTCGTGCGGCGCAGCATCCGGGACCTGTGCGCCGAGTTCGGCGACGAGTACTGGCGCGAGCGCGACCGCACGGCGACGTACCCGACGGAGTTCGTCGACGCGCTGGCCGACGACGGCTGGCTCGGCATGCTCGTCCCCGAGGAGTACGGCGGCGTCGGGATGTCGACGAGCGAGGCCGTGGTGATGATGGAGGAGATCGCCGCGAGCGGCGGCGGCTTCGCCGGCCCGCAGTCGATCCACGGCGGGATCTACAACTCCGTCCCGATCGTGAAGTACGCGGACGAGGAGCTGAAGGAAGACCTCCTGCCGCGGGTCGCCGACGGCGACGCCCGCATTCAGGCGTTCGGCCTCACCGAGCCGAACGCCGGGTCGGACTCGACGGCGATGGAAACGCAAGCCGACCGCGACGGCGACGAGTACGTGGTCAACGGCGAGAAGGTGTGGATCTCCCGGGTCGAGGACAGCGACTACCTCCTCCTGATGGCGCGGACGACCCCGCGCGGGGAGGTCGAGAAGCGGACTCGCGGCATCTCGATGATCCTCGTCGACCTCGAGGACGCCTACGGGAACGGCCTCGAAATCGAGCGCATCCCCAAGAGCGCCAGCCGCGCGGTCCACTCCTATCAGCTGTACTTCGACGACCTGCGCGTCCCCGCCCGGAACCTGATCGGCGAGGCGGGGAAGGGGTTCTACCAGGTCCTCGACGGACTCAACGAGGAGCGGCTGGTGATCGCCGCCGAGTGTCTCGGGCTCGGCGAGGTCGCCCTCGAACGCGGCATCGAGTACGCGAACGAGCGCGAGGTGTTCGGCGGCCCCATCGGCGCCAACCAGGCGGTCCAGCACCCGCTCGCGGAGGCGTACGCCGACCTGCTGGCCGCCAAGAAGGTGATCTACGGCGCCGCGGACCGCCTCGACGACCTCGAACGCACCGAGGCCGGCGCGGAGGCCAACGTCGCGAAGTACCTCGCCGCGGAGGCCGCGTTCGAGGCGGCCGACGCCGCGGTCCAGACCCACGGCGGCTTCGGCGTCGCCCGCGAGTACGACGTGGAGCGCTACTTCCGCGAGGCCCGCCTGACGCGGCTCGTCCCCGTCACCCAACAGCTCGCCCTGAACTACCTCGGCGAGCGCGTCCTCGGCCTCCCGCGGTCGTACTGACCCGTCCGAGAAGAGCCATTTATAAAGTAGATGCGGTGGCGCGTGCCGGCGAGCGGCCGGAAGGCCGCGAGTCGCACACGCGAGGGACGCGGTGAGCGCTCGAAGAGCGCGAACCGCGAGGCTGGGGAGGCGTGAGGTGCGGTCGCCGTGCGATCGGGCGGGACTCGACGGGGCAGTCACCGGCGGCGGAGCCGCCGGTTGCCCGTGGCGCTACGCGCCACGTCGCGAGGGCGAAGACGCGCGACGGGAGGACCGCAGCGAGGGAGCGTCAGCGACCGACCGAGGACCGCAGCGAGCGCATCGGGTCCTCGCGACTGGGGCTTTGGCGGTGTTCTCCGGAGCTGTGTTGACAGCTGCGTATAGCCGAGCGACTGGGGCTTTGGCGGCGTTCACCGCCGATCCGTTATCAGTCATTTATAAATGAGCGACTAGGTCCTCGCCGGAGAAACCCGCAGCACGGCCGTTCGGTCGTATCGAAGCGCGTCCGGCGCGTCAAACTCACCCCCTCAACTAACTTAAGAAGAACCGCCGACGGATCGCCGCCCTACCGCTTTCGACCGGACAGCGTCCCGGCCGCGCCGCGCAGCGTGCGGAGCGGGTTCGGCCGGCCGATGACGGTCTGGAGCGCGTACAGGGCGAGGACGGCCGCCAGCGCACCGACCTGAACGATCTGCATCGGGTGGACCATCGCCACCACGCCGGCGACGAAGAACGCGACCCGGAGTCCGAACGTCTGCCCGCGACCGAACGCGAACCGGTAGTTGATCCCGTGGATGATCGCGATGGAGCCGAGCATCGCGAGCGCGCCCGCCGACAGCGAGGCGTAGCCGAACGTCCCGGAGACGAGCTCGGGGTGGTAGGCGAACGCGAAGGGGAGGACGAAAAGCGGCGCGGAGATGCGCAGCGCCTCCTTACAGCTCCCCCAGAACCCGCCGCCGGAGATGCCGCAGGTGACCGCGACGCAGGTCGCGATCGGCGGCGTCAGCCCGGCCAGGATGGCGGCGTAGAACACGAAGAAGTGCGCCGCGAACTCGGGCACCGCGAACTGGCTGATCAGCGTGGGCGCGACGAGCAGCGCCACGACGGTGTAGGCGGCCGTCGTCGGCATGCCGAGCCCGAGGATGATACAGATGACCATCGCCAGCACGAACGCGATGATGGCGATACCGCCCGACAGGTCGAGCAGCGTGAGCGAGATGGCGGTCGGGACGCCCGTCGCCATCAGGATGTCGACCACGCCGTTGATCGCCGCGAGGATGATCGTCACCGGCGCGACGACGATCACGCCCTCGCGGAAGCCGTCGACCGTCTGTTCGAGCGTATCGACGAGCGCCTCGCGGTTGCTCTCGCCGTTGATCGCCGCCTGAACCTGCGGGATACCGATCCCGAAGGCGATCATCGAGAGGGCGGTGTACAGCGCGGCCGTCATCACCGTGTACTGGAGCACGCCCAGCACGTAGATGAGGATGAAAAGCGGCACGCCGTACTTCACCGACTCCAGCAGCGCCGTCCCCCGGTCCATCTGCTCGTCGATCAGCCCGCTCATCTCCGGGTCGTCGATCTGCGGCGCGGCCACGTAGTGGACGGCCATCGCGATCGAGACCACCAGCACCGCCGCCGGGATCAGCCCGGCGATGATGACGTCGACGTAGGTGACGCCCGTGATCAGCGAGGCCATGATGAACGCCCCCGCGCCCATCACGGGCGGGAGCACCTGCCCGGCGGTCGAGGCGACCGCCTCGATCCCGCCGGCGGTCTCGGGTTTGATCCCGTTCTCCTTCATCAGCGGGATGGTGAACGAGCCGGTCATCCCGGCGTTCGCGGTCTGGCTCCCGTTGACGGAGCCGATGACCGCGCTCGCGATGACCGCGGTCTGGGCGATCCCCGAGTCGACGTACTTCGCCGACCGGACCGCCAGCCGGAGGATGAGGTCGAACGCGCCGTACGCCTTCAACAGTCCGGCGTACAGCAGGAACAGCGCGATCCACGCCGCGACGAGCCGGGTGAGGAACCCGTAGAACCCGTCGACGCTCACCACCAGGATCCGGAGGATCCGCGAGGGGCTCAGGCCGCCGTGGCTCAGGGCGCCCGGCATGTACGGTCCCGTCAGCCCGTAACCGATCCCGATGAGCACGACCGCGAGGAACGTGATCCCGAACGAGCGCCACGTCAGGTAAATGATCGCGAGCGTGAACGCGAACGCCATCGCGATCTGCGCCTCGGTGGCGCGCCCGACCGTGTCGATCGCGACCTGCTGGTAGTTCAAGAAGAGGTACCCGCTCGTTCCGAGCGAGATCAGCCCGGAAACGAGGAGCAGCGCCGTCTCGATCCAGTTGCCCTCGATCAGCGGCTCGTCGAGCTCGGAGAGGACGTACAGCCCGAGGATGCCGCCGAGGAACGCGACCGCGTACTGCCCGCGCGGCATCTGCTGGGTGTACGAGTACCACATGACGATCATCCAGAACGGGATCGAGTAGGAGACGAGCGCCATGCGGAGCCGCTCTTCGATACCGGACCCGAGCCAGAGGATCGCCCCGGCGACCCCGGCGACGCCGATCAGTCCGCCGACGCCGAGGATCGCCGCCGATCCGGCGATTTCGGCGCCGAGGAGCGCGGGCGCGATCACCGTGGGACCGAAGACGACGAGCGTCCAGAATGGCAACGAGAGGAGGTACAGCCAGAGCTGTTTGCGGCCGCGGTCGCCCTCGGCGAGGTCGAGCGAGTCCTCGTCGCCGAGCAGGCTGTCGTCGGGTACCGGGGCGTCTGGCGCGTCGGTCGGATCGGTCGGGGTGTCTGGGTTAGTTGCCATCCGTCGGAAGGGTGGGGGCGTGTGTTACGGGTGAAAGTGGCGTTTTCCGCGCGGTACGGCTCGTCGGGTAGGGGTTACTCGTCGCCGCGGCTCCAGGAGTCGTCCCAGACGTCGTTGTCCTCGAAGAAGTTCGCCACGCCGGCGTGGATGTCGATGTCCGAGATGACGGTCTGAGTCATCGCTTCGGGCGAGTACTCCAGCGTCGTCGGGTCGGACTCGCGGAGCGTGTCCTCGTGTTCGATGGCGAGCCGGCAGATCTCCTCGGTGGCGCGGGCCGGGATGTCCGGGCTGAACGCCCACTGGCCGGCGAGCGACCACGTCGTCATCGTGTCGGTGTAGGCGGTGACCTCCTGCTCGTACCCGTACGGCTCGATCTCCTCTAAGATCGCGCCCGGGTGGTCCTCGATGACCTGCCGGAACTCGTCGTCGACCTCGAGCAGGTTCAGGCCGCCGCCGCTCCGCACGTCGACCTCCTGACACCAGCCGGAGAGGTTGACGCCGTTGGCGCCGTACAGACACAGCGCGTCGACGCGCCCTTCCTCGACGGCGCCCGGGATGTCGCCGGTGTCGACGTTGAGGATCTCGTTCGGCTCCCACATGCCGGCCTCCTTGAGGATCTCCTCGGTGAGCAGTCGCGTCCCGAAGCCGGGCTGGATCGGGTAGATCGTGTAGCCGCCCTCGCGGAGGTCCGCGACGGACTCGACGTCGCTGCCCTCCAGGCCGACCCAGTGGATCTGCAGCGAAGTGAACAGGAAGCCCTGGTCGGGGAGCGTCTCGACGGGGTCCTCGGCGAACGGCCCCTCCTCGTTGAGCGCCTTCGACAGCGAGTTGTTGTCGACGCCCATCGCCGGGATGTCGCCGTTGTCGTACGCGTAGAGGTTCGCCGTCCAGCCCTGCGTCTCCTGAACGGAGATGTTCAGGAAGTCGCTGTGCTGGGAGGCGGCGCGGGCGAGCGCCTGGCCCGCGGCCTGCGTCGAGCTCCCGGTCGACGTCCCGCCGATGGTCACCGTCACGTCGCCGCTGCCGTCGCCCCCGTCGCCGCCGTCGCCGCCGCCGGAACAGCCGGCGAGTCCCACGGCGCCCATCGCGGCCGCGCCCTTCACAACGTCGCGTCGAGTCGTCTTGTCACTATCTACCATGTAGGTTTAGGCATATCGTGTATTCGTAAAAGGGTATCGTCGCGCCCGAGAATTGACGGAAAGCGAGGGTATCAGCCGAGAAACGATACTACGGAGCGAGTTACTTTCCGAAAGATTTCACCGCTTGCGAGTTGGAAAAACAGAATTCGGCCGGTTACGTATCAGTCGATTCCCACGAGAACGCGGACGGGAGATGGTGGGGCGTGTTGCCGCCGCCGCTCTCGGATCGCGCGCGGTAGGCGTCGAGGTCCTCGCGGAACGAGGGGTCGGCCACCGCGATCAGCTCCGCGGCGCGCTCGCGCGGCGAGCGCCCCCGGAGGTCGGCCACGCCGTGTTCGGTGACGACCACGCTCGCGTCGTGTTCCGAGTGGTCGACGTGCGGCGTCAGCGGGACGACCCGCGAGACGTCGCCGCCGACCGCCGTGGAGGGGAGCGCGACGATCCCGAGCCGGCAGTTGCGGGCGAAGTCGCCGCCGCCGCCGATGCCGTTGACGACGCGGGTCCCGCCGATGTGGGTCGCGTTCACGTTGCCGTACAGGTCCACCTCGACGGCGCTGTTGACGCCGACGACGCCGAACCGGTCGACGAGCTCGGGCGCGTTCGAGACGTCCGCCGGGCGCAACACCACGTCCTCGGCGTAGCGCTCGACGTCCGCGAACAGTCGCTCTTGGCCCTCGCTCGACAGGGCCAGCGAGGTGGCGCTCGCGCCGCGGAGGTCGCCCGCGTCGAGCATGTCGAGCAGGCCGTCCTGAACGACCTCGCCGACGTACGCCACGTCCCGGTCGCCGAAGTCGACGTCCGCGAGCGCGCCCATCAGCGCGTTGCCGAGGCTGCCGACGCCGAACTGGAGGTTCACCGCGTCAGACAGCAGGGGGTTCCGGTCGAGTTCCGCCTCCAGGAACTCGCCGAGGTTCGCCGCGATCGCCTCGTCGGTGGCGGAGACCTCGCGGAACTCGTAGGGGTCGTCCGGTCGGTCCGTCTCCACGACCGCGTCGAGCTTCTCGGGGTCGAACCGGACCGCCGGCCCGTCCGTCTCGCCGAGAGGGTCGTCGAGGGGGATCGGCCCCCGGTTCGGCGGGTCCTCGCGGACGTGGACGTCGTGGACGCGGGCGAGGTCGAGCGGCTGCGCGCGGTTCACCTCGACGACGAGCCGGTCGGCCGCGCCGACGTAGGCGGGCGTGTGCCCGATCGACGTGGAGGGGACGAGCCAGTCCGGGCCGACCGCGACCGCCTCGACGACCGCGACCGTCTCGCCGCGCATGCCCGCGCGGAGGCCGCCGAACCGCACCTCGTCGGCGAGCCGAGAGATGTGACGGTCGTGGAACTGGATCCGCCCGTCGTTGGCCGCCGCGCGCGAGGTCTCGTTCGGGACGAACGGATAGCGCCGGGCCATGTCGCCGGACTCGACGAGGTCGCGGTCGATCTCGTCGCCGACGCCGCCGCCGGAGATAACGGTGAGCTCGCGCTCCTCGTCGGCCGCGGCGACGGCCTCGGGGACGAGCTTCGGGTAGCCGACGCCGCCGAAGCCGGAGACGAGCAGCGTCGCGGTGGAGGGGACGAGCGCGGCCGCCTCCTCGGGCGAGGCGAACGGCAGCTCGCCGCCGAGCCGCGTCGCCGGCACCGGGTCGTCGAGCGTCGGCGCCGCCGGACCGGAGGGCGCGGGCGTCACTCTAAGTCCTCCGGCTGCGTGCCGATGCCCTCGGGCCAGCCCGTCGGCTGCGCCGCGCTCGGCTCGGCGTGCGAACGCTTTAGGACCATCGGCGTGCGCTCCAAGGAGAGCACGAGCTCGTCGTTCTGGTTGTACGCGCGCAGCTCCGTGGTGACGATGCCGACGTGGTCCCGGGAGGAGGACTCCCGCTTCTCGATCACCTCGGACTCCGCGAACAGCGTGTCGCCGTGGAAGACGGGCGCGTGGTGGCGGATCGCGTCGTAGCCGAGGTTCGCGGTCGCGTTCGCCGACACGTCGATGACGCTCATCCCGACCGCTAAGGCGATGACGAAGGTGCCGTCGACGAGGCGCTCGCCGAACTCCGTCTCGGCGGCGTACGCCTCGTTGAAGTGCATCGGGTTGAGGTTCATCGAGAGGTTGGTGAACCAGACGTTGTCCGTCTCGGTCACCGTCCGGCCGTAGGGGTG